>CAZHCY010000026.1:0-14297 GCA_964531185.1 uncultured Desulfovibrionales bacterium
ATAACTGCGCCTACTTTTTCTTGTGACATATTGACCCCCTTTGCCAGATGGTAAATAATTGGTTTGCCCTTAAGAATCCGGCTTCACCTGAAACCGGGACAGCCTAAGTACAAAGGTTTAAGAACATTGAATGATTTTAGCTTTATCCGCGCATGTTATTTATTGAACAATTAGCGCATTTTGAAATAAATTGCCAGTACTAATAGGCTGAAAAAACAAAAAAAATATAACAATTTTCAAAAAATCATCTATCATTAAAGCATATCTTTTCACTATAAATGCCACTGAGGTCTTTAACAGGTTTTTTCTCAAATATTGACTTATCCTGGAGCAGGGGCTAAAAATCTGCATCAGCCAAGCCATTTCATGCCCGGCAGGAACTCTCAGGTTCCGACCGGCCAATTTTTGTTCAAGCTTTTGCCTGAGCCGCAACAGCTTAGCATGTTTTAAGGGAAGCAGGGCACACAGCGCTTATGTAGCCATTCAAGGGATCTAAACGGCCATTGCTTGCGTCCCTATTATGGGGACTGTGCCTGGGCTTTGTACCAACTGAACTGGTGCAAATTTTTTTATAAAAGGTTAACCGGCATGCGCTTTAAAATTTCGGCTCTTTGCCTTTTTCTTCTGATGGCTGTAGTTGCCCTGACCCTTTCCGGATGTTCCAGAAAAGTCTATCCGCCAGTGTCCGGAAAATCACATAAGGCGGAAAAAGCCCTGTCAGTTGCCCACCCTGATATCCAGGACAGCAGTCAGGATCACTATACGGTTTTAGGCAAAAAATATCTGCCCCTCAAGTCTGCCCGGGGATTCACCCAGGAGGGGATTGCCTCCTGGTACGGGCCAAAGTTCCACGGCCGCAGGACTTCCAGTGGAGAAGTATTCAATATGTATGAGTTGACCGGGGCTCACAAGATTCTGCCCATGCACACCAGGGTGAGAGTGACCAATCTGGACAACAGCAGAGAGGTCACTTTGAGGATAAATGACAGGGGGCCCTTTGTGGACAACAGGATAATTGACCTGTCCATGGCTGCGGCCAGAGAACTGGACATGATAGGTCCGGGAACCGCCCGGGTAAAGATAGAAGCCCTGGGCAAAGTTTCCAAAGACCTGCTTGCCGGATCTTTCTTTGTTCAGGTGGGTTCTTTTGCTTCCAGACAAAACGCGGTCAGAATGCAGGAGAGTTTCCAGAAAAAGGGTTTCTCTGAAACCAGGATCAAACAGGCTTTAAAAAACGGCCGGAAGCTTTTCCGGGTTCAGGCCGGCGAATTCACCAACCTGGCCCAGGCCGAACAGGCCCTGGAGCGTCTGAAAAAAAATTCGCCCAGAGCCTTTATTATTGCTGATTGATTTCAGCCCTGAGCTTCTTGGACAGCCTGAAGACCACCACCTTTCTGCCGGACAGGAGGATGGACTCGCTGGTTTGAGGATTGCGCCCCTTGCGGGGTTGTTTCTGGTAGGCTTCAAACTTTCCGAATCCGCTTATAAGCAGCGAATGATCCTTTTTTAGACTCCTCTTCATCAGCTGCAGCAGATGCTCCACCTGGGCCTTGACTTCCGGCCTGCGGCGCGGGCTCTTCTTGTAAATACTATCCACCAGGTCGGCCTTGGTCAGTGTTCCAGACATTTGCTCCTCCCTGACAATACATGTTTGTTCGGCATCTCTGATTATGAAAAAACATAACAGTTCAGCCATTTGCATAAGGCACGGGGACCGGCTCTCCCAGCCCTTGTTTTTCTAAGTCTTCCAAGTAACTGGACCTGGACAGCCAGTAAAATCAGCAAGATGCACAAATGGTTCTTTTGGCTTTTTGCAGGCCCGGATACTCAATTCAAAAGCATTACGCGTTTTTGACAACTGAAACTGCGTAACAGCATGTATTTCTGTTACGGCAAAATCCGGGTTAAATATTCAAAAATTACGGCTTGGCACAGGGACTGTCCCTGGCCTGGGGACTGTTTCCAGCCTGGTTAGTCAAAAACCCTTAACGCTCCCCCGGCTGCGCCCGGAAGGGACCCTTACATCAACCTAAAAAACAGGCGCCGGGGCGGCCTGCTTTCTTAAAAAGGGCTGAGCTGTTTACAATAAACCTTCCGCAGGAACCGGCTGCAGGCACCATAGCCCTCACTGACAGCCCCTGGAAGGGCTGCCAGTATTTTGCATCAGACCAAAAAAGTTCAATTTTTAAAGCCTGAACGAATTCTTTCTAGAACCTGGTTCATTTCCTGATCATTTTCGTAGGAATGCTGGGGCCAGAGCTTAAGACCGTCTCCGGAAAACCTTGGTATCAGATGGAAATGAGCGTGCATGACCAGCTGACCAGCAGCCTTGAAATTATTCATGCCCAGATTGAAGCCTTCAGCTCCCAGTCCTTTCATAAGGGCATTGCCAACCTGCTGCACGGCAATATATACCTGGCCGGCCAGGTGGGGCGGCATATCCAGGATATTGACCACGTGTTCTCTGGGAATTACAAGGGTGTGTCCCTTGACCACCGGTGCAATATCCAGAAAGGCCAGAACATGTTCGTTTTCCAGCACCCTGGAGCATGGTATCCGGCCTTCCAGAATCCGGCAGAAAATGCAGTCTTCCACTGGGTCCCTCCTGTGAAAAAAATGCAGCCATTCTAAAGTCCTGGGAATGGCTTTGCAAGCAGGCCCGGGAGTTTGTCCCTTGCCGGGCTGTAAACAGGGGCGTGATCTAGGCCCGGTCGCAGCGTCCTTTGGCAGCAGCCTGCCGCCGGGGCCTTAAGGGAGTTCCCCAGGCCAAAACCCGATCCCTGTGAATGGTTGCAGAACAATTATAAAAAGCATCTCACTGTACACCTTTTTATCAGGCAGTGATCCTTTGGTTCAGGGAAGACCGGACACGGTCTTGAAACCTTTCCAGCCGGTTTGCTTCCAGCTTGTCCAGTTTCTGTGGATCTTTGCTGGTGAACAGTTAATCATTTGATATCTTATTATTCTTTGTTTTGCAAGCCAAGGTTTTAAACTCTATGCAGTCCTCCGGATATCACGATTTCCTTCACCCGGAACCTTCCAGGCGCAGAAATCCTGTCTGGCCGGTTTTTCTGCCTTTTTCAGGATGCCCTTGCAGGTGCGTCTTCTGTTCGCAGCATCTGCAGACAGGTCAGAAGCTCACTGACCATGCAGCAACGGGTCACAATATGCTTCAGGGCATCAGTAAAAGGTTCAAAAGTACCGGCCGCCCCTGCGGGCTTGGTTTTTTCGGAGGCACCTTCACGGCCATGGACCGCAGTACCATGGTTTTTTTTCTGCAGAAAGCGCAGGCACTCAAAGCCATGGGCGCAGTAAACCATATCCGCTGTTCAACCCGCCCTGACCGCCTGGATTCTGAAGTACTCCATCTGTTGGCAACCTATGCTGTGGACATGATCGAACTGGGGATTCAGAGTTTCAGCTCCAAAGCCCTGGCTGAAGCCCGCAGGGGATACAGCAGAGATACTGCTTTAAAGGCCTGCCGGAGGGTGCAGAGCCAGGGATTTGAACTGGGCGTGCAGCTTATGCCGGGCATGCCCGGACATAAGCCTTATGATTTTTTAAAAGATGTGGATTTGACTGCTGCCCTGGCACCGGATGCGGTCCGGCTCTATCCGTGCCTGGTCTTGAAAGAAACAGCCCTGGAAGACATGTACTGGCAGGGAAAATTTCAGCCCTGGTCCATTTCAGGAGTCTTTCATTTTCTGTCCCTGGCTACCCTGAAGCTGTGGCTTAAAGGCGTACCGGTTATCAGAACAGGGTTAGCCCCGGAAGCTGAGCTTGACAGCGGAATTGTGGCCGGCCCGTGGCATCCGGCCCTGGGCGCTGTCTGCCGCTGCCTGGCCCTCAGGAGTTTTATCCTGTATCAGGCGGCCAAAACTGGCAGGAAGATTAAAAAAATCATGGTGCCAGAAAGGTACCTGAGCGATTTCAGGGGATGGAGAAACATTAACCTTTCCGCTCTCAAGCGGGCGGGCATCACCACTGATCTCACCAAACCGTGGCCTGAAAAATTTTTCAGGATTTATTTCTGACCTGGCAGCCGGACTCTGGCAGGCCCTCATTCTTACACCCAGTCTTACAGAAATTACAGCTCAAGAAGCGCAGCAATCTCTTCAACAGCCCTCTTGGTGTATTTTTCAGGCGTCAATCCCTTCTTGTCTGCCTGGCTCATGATGGACACCGGCAGATTAATGAACTCGTCCCTGGGAACTATTTCATATTCTTCAGGAAAATTCCGGTTGAAATACATTTCCTGAAATCCGCTGAATTTCATGGCATGGGCTGTGGAATCCAGGACAGCTGTTTCGTCCTTGTCCAGGATCCGGCTTTGTCTGGCAGCCAGCATGCCGGCCAGACATTCCCCGCCCTGGGTGCAGGCAATATGACCGTTCTGATTGGCCAGAAGCATGCCTTCCACAATTTCCTGCTCTTCAACCCGGACCACCTGAAACCCGTCAGGCCCGCATATTTCCTGGTACTGTTCAGCCAGGGCCCTGACCCTTGGAAATGATACCGGGTTCCCGATCATGGCTGCCTGGGCCACGCTGGGAGTAACCTGAACCGGAGCATAAACCCTTTTGTCCGGGGAACTGTGGTAATACTTGAACACAGGATCAGCATGGCTGGACTGCACTCCGAAAATCCGGGGCAATGAAGTGATTATACCCAGCTGGTACAGCTTGAGAAAACCGGCCATGACCGCAGTGATATTTCCGGCATTGCCGATGGGAACAAATACCGCTTTGCCGGACATGTCCCAGCCGTACCACTGGGCCAGTTCAAAAGAATAGCTCTCCTGACCCAGGATGCGCCAGGAATTTTTGGAATTGAGCAAAGCCACCCGGTAATGATCTGCCAGGTACTCCACCACGCGCATGCAGTCGTCAAAAACACCGGGCAGTTCAATTACCCTGGCACCGCTGCCCAGAGGCTGTGAAAGCTGCTGAGAAGTAACCCTGCCCTGGGGCAGAATGACCACGGTTTTCACCGGCTTCCCCACATAGGCTCCGTACAGTGCTGCCGAGGCTGAAGTGTCCCCGGTGGATGCGCAGATGGTCAGCACATGATCCCAGTTCTGTTCCCGGACCAGCTTCTTGAGAAAGCTGAAGGCACAGGCCATGCCCCGGTCCTTGAAAGAAGCGCTGGGATTCTGCCCGTCGTTTTTAAAGGCAAAATCCTGTCCCAGCCTGGATCTGAGCTGGCTGCTTGCCGGCACCACCGGCGTATTGCCTTCGCCAAGATAAATAATATCCCTTGCCTCCAGAACCGGAGCCATGAGCTCATAAAACCGGAAAACACCCCGAAGTGCAGAATTTTTAGAAGCGGCCCGAGCATCAAAAATCTCCTGCCAGCTGCTTCCAGATGTCTTTTGCAGTTCCTGAAAATCCCTGTTGTTAATCAGAAATACCCCTGAACACGTGGGGCAGGTATAAAGCAGTCTGTCCACCGGAAAGGTCTGGCCGCATCCAAGGCAGACGTACTCAAGACTGCCCCGGTATGCCGGGAAATGATCCGCATTCATGAAAACCTCGTTCTTTGTAACAGTTCAGCCGTTGCATGAGGCACAGAAAATGGCTGTCCCAGCGCCTTTTTTCTAAGCCTGTGTTTACATCAACCCCAAAAAAGCCCTGGGACGCCCTGCTTTCATAAAAAAAAGCCAACCTGCTGCTGTTTCATGTTTTCTGTGACAGTGTCTGACGGGTAAGCGCCAAAAAAGCTTAAGCATCAGCCAGCAAGGGTGTCCCAGAGAACTCCGGCAAAAAGAAGGATGGCTGCAGCTCCATTGAGGACAAAAAAAGATACATTGATCTTCTGCATATTGCCTGGAGAAATTATTTTGTGTTCTGCGGCCAGAAGAACACTCACCATTGCCCAGAACAGAAAATATCCTGCCCCGGCCCCGGCAGCCAGACCTGAAATAAAAAAGAACAGGGAGGCATTGACATGGCTGAAGCCTGCCAGGGCAAAGGCTGTATCCAGGCCGTATCTGGAAGGAATGGAATGCAGGCTGTGTTCCTGATCAAAGCTGATATCCTGGCCGGAATAAAGGATGTCAAAGCCGGCTGCCCAGAAGGATACCCCCAGAAACAGAAAAAAAGGAGCAGGAGCAAAAGCCGGTTCATAAGCTATCCATCCGGCAATGGGAGCCAGGCCGAGCACTGATCCCAGATGAAAATGGCAGAAACTGGTGAAACGCTTGGAAAAACTGTATACAGCTGACCAAAAAAGGGCTGCAAAGGACAGGTAAAAGCAGAGGCTGTTCAGAAATGCACAGGCTGCCACAAAGATCAAGGCACAGATCAGAATAAACAGGCAGGCTTCTTTGACGCTGATTTCTCCGGTTACCAGAGCTCTGGTGCTGGTTCTTGGATTTTCCCGGTCATATTTAAGATCAGCCACCCTGTTGACTGTCATGGCAAAGGAACGGACTGCCACCATGGCCAGGGTCAGCAGAAGAAAGGTATCCCAGCCCGGCCAGCCCCGGGCAGCCCAGAACGCCCCCATATAGGCAAATGGAAGGGCAAAGACCGAATGTTCAATCTTGATCATGGCAGCCCATACAGCCGCCTTGCTCCAGAGATTGCCCGCCACTGAACCTCCCTTAATCTTTCATGAATAAAAAAGACCTGAAAAACTGGATGAAATCCAGGAATGCACTGCTTTTTCCTGTATTTTTAAGCAACAACTTCAACTTTCAGGAATCTTTTCTTGCCCACCTTAAGGACATGCTCTCCCGCCGGAAAAACAAAATCCGGATCAGTTAACTTATCTTTGTTGTAAAACCCTACAGCGCTCTGTCTGCAAAGACGCTTGGCCTCGCCCCTGGAACTGCAAAGCCCTGAACTGGTCAGGATATCCACCAGATTTCTGTTTTCAGCCAGGCTGACCCTCATGGTCTGGATATCCTGCGGCAGGCTGTGCCCGGAAAAGACACAGGAAAAGTTTTCCCTCTCTCTTTGACCTGCTTCCAGGCCATGAAACCTGGAGGTTATCTCCTGGGCCAGATCTTCCTTGCAGGCTTTGGGATGCAGCTTTCCCTGACTCACTTTTTCCTTCAGGCTGTCAATCTCGGCCATGTCCCGGTCTGAAAGCAGTTCATAATAGCGCCACATGAGATCATCGGAAATGGACATGAGCTTGCCGTACATTTCAGCCGGCGGTTCTTCAATGCCAATATAATTGCCCAGGGACTTGCTCATCTTCTGCACGCCGTCAGTTCCTTCCAGAATGGGCATGGTAAGGATGATCTGCGGTTCCTGGCCGTACTCCTTCTGCAGGGTCCTGCCCATGAGCAGGTTGAACTTCTGGTCTGTTCCGCCCAGTTCCACATCTGCCCTGAGTTCCACAGAATCATAACCCTGGACCAGGGGATACAGAAATTCATGGATGGCAATGGGTTTATTCTCCTGGTATCTTTTTTTAAAATCATCCCGTTCCATCATCCTGGCCACAGTATACCTGGAGCAGAGTTCAATAAAGTCCGCTGCTCCGAAGGCGTCCATCCATTTGGAATTAAAAGTCAACTCTGTTTTTTCCGGATCAAGGATTTTGAAAATCTGGCGTCTGTAGGTTTCTGCGTTCTTTTTTACCTGGTCCCTGGTCAGCTTCTTTCTGGTTTCAGACTTTCCTGACGGATCGCCGATCATGCCGGTAAAGTCGCCGATCAGAAAAATCACCTGATGCCCCAGTTCCTGGAAGTGCTTAAGCTTCTGAATCAGAACCGTATGTCCCAGATGCAGGTCCGGAGCGGTGGGATCAAATCCGGCCTTGATCCGCAGAACGCTTCTGGTACGCAGCTTTTCCCGCAATTCCTGTTCATCAATAATTTCCTGGGCTCCCCTTTTTATGAGCCCCATGGCCTTTTCCAGCCTGTCTTCCATGGGTGGTTCACTCCTATTGCAGTGACTTGGGCTTACTTGGCATAACCCACTGCCCTTTTCTCTCTGATCACTGTTATTTTAATCTGGCCCGGATAGGTCATTTTTTCCTCAATCTGCTGAGCAATATCCTTGCACAGCAGATGGGTCTTGTCGTCGTCAATCTGTTCACAGTCCACCATTACCCTGACCTCCCTGCCGGCCTGAATGGCAAAAGATCTGTTGACCCCCTCAAAGCCTGTGGCAATTTTCTCCAGTTCTTCCAGCCTGTTCACATAGTTTTCCAGCAATTCCTTTCTGGCCCCGGGCCTGGCCCCGGACAGGCTGTCAGCAGCCTGAACCAGCACCGCCAGCACTGTGGCAGGCTGAACATCCTCGTGGTGAGCTGCAATGGCATGTACTATGTCCCTTGATTCATTGTATTTTTTAGCCAGATCCGCCCCTATGGTGGCATGCGGGCCTTCAATTTCGTGGTCCACTGCCTTGCCCAGATCATGGAGCAGTCCGGCCCTTTTGGCCTTTTTCTGATCAATGCCCAGTTCAGCCGCCATGATCCCGCACAGAAAAGCCACTTCAACCGAGTGCTGCAGCACATTCTGGGAAAAGCTGGTCCGGTAGCGCAGATGCCCCAGCAGTCGAATCAGCTCAGGATGAATCCCGTGAACCCCCACATCAAAAGTGGACTGTTCACCGATTTCCCTGAGCTTGACTTCCATTTCCTGCTTCACCTTTTCCACAATATCTTCAATCCGGGCCGGATGAATCCGGCCGTCGCTTATGAGCCGCTCCAGGCTCTGCTTGGCCACTTCCCGCCGCAAAGGACTGTAGGCGGATAAAACCACAGTCTCAGGGGTGTCATCAATAATCAGATCCACCCCGGTAGCTGCCTCTATGGCTCTGATATTTCTTCCTTCTCTGCCGATAATCCGCCCCTTCATATCCTCGCTGGGAAGTTCCACCGTGGACACGGTATGTTCGGAAACATAATCACCGGCATAGCGCTGAATGGAGATGGCCAGAATTTCCTTGGCTTTTTTGGAGGCTGTCTCCTGGGCCTCCATTTCAATCTGCCGGATCATTTTGGCTGCTTCATGTCTGGTCTTGCTTTCAATATCAGCCACCAGCCTGGCCTTGGCCTCGTCCCTGGTCAGGCCGGATATTTCCTCAAGCCTTGCAGTCTGCTCTTCCATGAGCACCTTGAGGCTGTTCTCCTTGTCTTCCAGTCCCCGTTCCTGCCTGGCCACCCGGTTTTCCCAGGCCACAACATCACTTTCTTTCTGGGCCACTTTTTCCAGTTTTCGTTCCAGGCGTTCCTCTTTTTCCTGCAGTCTCTGCTCCTGCTTTTTCAGCTCTTTTTCTCTCTCCCTGACTTCATCTTCCAGTTCTTTTTTCTGCTGTAAGATGTCATCCTTGGCCTGGAGCATGAGCTCTTTTTTATGGGCTGCCGCCTCTTTTCTGGCCTCTTCAAGAATTCTTCCGGCCAGTTCCTGGTTATCCTTAAGTTCCTTGTTTATGAAATATTTCTGCGCTGCGTAGCCCAGGACTATCCCTGCTACTGCGGACGCAATGGCCGTAAACACTATTGTGCCAACCATGGTCAACTCCTTTATATGTTATTTTCTTCAGCTTCTGAGCTTGATGCCGGGTCTGAAGAAATTGATGAACACTGTCCCGGGTCAGGGTCCGGCCAGATCCGGCGGCCAGGACCGGGCTCAAGGGTTGAAGATTCTCAGGCTGCCTATCCGGCGAATCCAGATACAGGTCTCTTCAAACAGTAAAAATGTTTGCCTGAATCACTTAAGGAAGGTTTTGTGGCTGGCTCTGTGCAGACGGAAACTGATTACGCCTGCGGATCAGAAGATGCAAGGCTGCTGAACATTTCCCGGCAGGCCGTGTGGGAAATTATTTTGAACCTCGTAAGTATACGTGGGTACCAAAGCAGCTTCTTCAGGCTCCCCCGCGTTACCCGGGGTATGCACACCAAAACTGCACAGCGGCTCCCGTGAGGTTAATGTTGGCTCAAAATAAAAATCCTTCATCACGCACCTGCCAGGAATTATCTGAAAAAGCTTTTTGTGGCAATCAATTTGGAGCTTTAAGTTTATCTATTTTACCAAGTAGATCTCTGACCTGTTTTTCCAGGTCGCCATGTCTCTGCTCAGATTGTAAATAGTCATCAGCCAGACTCAGCAAGAGAAAAACCAGGATCTTCTCTTTGCTTAGATTGGTTCCTCTTTTTTCCAGTTCAGCAAAACGTTCCTCAAGCAATTCAGCTGCCCTGTCAACACGTTCCTGACCAGCATCAGTCCTGAAATTAAGATCAAGGCCAAGGATATTAATGTTGTAACCGGGCATCAGGAAGAAATTTCAGAGTCAATTTTTTGCAATAGATCATTAACCCTGTCCAGAACCTGGCTTCGTCTCTGACGTTCACTTTCCAGCTCTTGCCTGAGGGAATGATTATCCTGCTGAAGCCGCTTGTTCTCCTCAAGCAGGGCGTCAATTTTATTGGATAGTTGTTCTATTGCGTCCATTTTCGGCTATTAATAATTCTGATTTATGATTTTTTCAAGGGGTTTTTTCCCTGGAGATTTTTCTGCCTGGATCTGGCCACGGCCAGGCTCTCTTCCGGCACATCCAGGGTTATTATGGATCCAGCGGCAACAAGACTGTCCCGGCTGATGCGCACAGGTGCCACCAGGGCGGTATTGCTGCCGATGAAGACCCTGTCTTCAATGGTGGTTTCATGTTTTTTCCGGCCGTCATAATTGCAGGTTATGGTTCCGGCTCCAATATTCACCCTTTCGCCAACCCGGGTGTCCCCCAGGTAGGAAAGATGGGATATTTTGGACTTTTTTCCAATTTCTGATTTCTTGATTTCCACAAAGTTCCCGGCTTTGGATTCAGGACCAAGAACCGTCCCCGGCCTGAGCCTGGCAAAAGGCCCGGCCTGGGCATCTTTTTCCAGCCTTGCTCCGCAAAGATGAGAAAAGGAATAAAGCCTGCAGCCCATGAGCACGCTGTCCTCTATGTAGCAGTGAGAGTCAATCCTTGTCGTACCTGAGACGAATGATGCGCCGTATATTTCACAGGGCCCGGTCAGGTCCGCTCCGGGATCAATTTCCACCAAAGGGCCTATTCTGACCTGAGACTGATTTCTGATCACTGCACCGGCCAGGACGTGTTTTCTGACTATCCGTCCCCTGAGGTATTCTTCCTGGTCGGCAAGCTCCCCGGGGTTGTTCACCCCCAGAAGTTCAGGGCATCTTCCTGCGCTGACGCAGGCTACCTTCATCTTTTTTTTCCTGGCCAGACTGATGAGCTGGGTGATGTAAAATTCCTTCTGCTGATTGCTGCTGTCCAGTTCAAAAAGGATCTGCTCCAGGGACTTTTTTCTGAAAAAATATATTCCGGAATTGATTTCTCTGCAGGAATCCTTCCCAATGTTTTGATCCAGATCAGCCTCCTCCACAATTCTGCTCACCTCTCCCTGACTGTCCCTGATAATCCGGCCGTAGCCTGAGGGATCATCAGGAAGGATTCCCAGAAGCCCCATATCTGCATCCCTTGATCTGACCTCCCTGGCCAGGCTGATAAAATGTTCAGGCTCAGCCAGAGGCGTATCCCCATTGGTCACCAGCACCCAGGTGGAATCATCCGCCTGGATTCTGGGCCATGCCTGCTGCAGTGCATGGCCGGTACCCAGCTGCTTATCCTGAACAACAAACCGGTCCTGGTATTCAGGGAAACTTTCCCGGACAGATTCCCGGCCATGGCCCACCACAATGAGAATCTGCCCGGGCCTGGCTGCGGTCAGGGCATGAAGAGGATACCAGAGCATGGGCCGGTCCAGAAAGCGGCTCATCACCTTGGACCGGTCAGACTTCATTCTGGTTCCCTTGCCAGCGGCTAAGATCACGGCAGAAGTATCTTGGAGCTTGTCCATATTTCCCACCTGCTGATTTTCAGAAAAAACCTGGTGCTTCCAGAAGTTCCAGGCCCATGACCAAAGTGATGGACATAACTGATTTATTCCTGTTTACCTGACAGTCAAAAACTATCTGTCAACGTCTTGTATTTACTGACAATTTCCAGAATCCTGAATGTCCGCATCATTATCAGCTCCAACAGCCTCATTTCTTTGCCTTTAACTTTCAACTCTCAAGCTGTTTAATGCCTAACCGGATAAATGATAAGCATTTTTCTGTCCACATAAAAAAAGCCCCGGCTGGCGGGGCTTTTTTTATGAATATAGTAAAAACATTTAAACAGAGCATGTGCCTGCGCTCACTGCGCTTTCCCTGCACCGCATTCTGTGCATGGCCCTGGCCATGGCAGCTCTGGCCCGGGCATGATCAATTTCTTCCTGTTGCTGGACCAGGCGCTGCTCAGCTCTTTCTCTTGCCTTTCTGGCCCTTTCCACGCTTATTTCATCCGCTCTTTCCGCAGTTTCTGCCAGCACTGTTACTTTTGTCGGGCTCACTTCAGCAAAGCCTCCCGAGACAAACACATAGTATTTTCTGCCGTTTTGCTTATAAAAGAGACTGCCAATGCTCAGGGCAGAAAGAAATGGAATATGGTTGGGCAGGACCCCGAATTCTCCGTTTATTCCTGGAGCGCCCACATATTCTACTTCTTCGCTCAGCAGATTGCGGTCAGGCGTAACAATTTCCAATTTGATATTAGCCATAATTTCACCTTATAGCTTGAGCGTTAGCCTTTTTTGGCATTTTCAATAACTTCGTCAATACCGCCGACCATATAGAAAGCGTTTTCAGGAATATCGTCGTGTTTGCCCTCAATTACTTCCCTGAAGCCCCTGATGGTGTCCTCGAGCTTGACATAGCGGCCTGCCTTGCCGGTGAACTGCTCAGCAACATGGAAGGGCTGGGAAAGGAATCTCTGGATTTTCCTGGCCCTGGAAACAGTAAGCTTGTCTTCATCAGAGAGCTCGTCCATACCAAGAATGGCGATAATGTCCTGCAGGTCCTTGTACTTCTGGAGAATCATCTGCACCTCACGGGCAACTGAATAATGCTCCTCGCCAAGAATATTGGGATCCAGAATCCTTGAGGTGGAGTCCAGAGGATCAACCGCCGGATAAATTCCAAGCTCGGCAATCTGCCTGGAAAGAACAATGGTTCCGTCCAGATGCGAGAAGGTAGTGGCTGGAGCAGGGTCAGTCAAGTCGTCAGCAGGAACATAAACTGCCTGTACAGATGTGATGGAGCCTTTGGTGGTAGAGGTGATTCTTTCCTGAAGAGCACCAAGGTCCGTACCCAGGGTGGGCTGGTAACCAACAGCCGAAGGCATGCGTCCCAGAAGAGCTGATACTTCCATGCCGGACTGGGTGAAGCGGAATATATTGTCAATAAACAGAAGCACGTCCTGATTTTCTTCATCGCGGAAATACTCTGCGCAGGTCAGGGCTGTCAGACCGACTCTGGCCCTTGCTCCCGGAGGCTCGTTCATCTGTCCGTAAATCAGGGCAGCCTTGTCAATAACCCCGGCATCAATCATTTCGTGGTACAGATCGTTTCCTTCACGGGTCCTTTCTCCAACTCCGGCAAACACCGAAATACCGCCGTGCTCCTTGCCTATATTGTTGATCATTTCCATGAGAACAACGGTTTTTCCAACTCCTGCGCCGCCGAACATTCCCATTTTCCCGCCCTTGGGAAAGGGGACCAGCAGATCAATAACTTTTACCCCTGTTTCCAGAAGTTCGATTTTGGTGCTCTGATCCACAAAGCTTGGAGCAGGACGGTGAATGGGATAGTATTTTTCTGCATTGACCGGGCCTTTCTGGTCCACCGGTCTGCCCACAACATTGAGAATCCTGCCCAGGGAAGGCTTGCCCACCGGCACGGATATGGGCTGTCCTGTATCTCTGCCTTCCATGCCCCTGACCAGTCCGTCAGTGGAATCCATGGAAATGGTCCTGACCACGTTGTTTCCCAGATGCTGGGCTACTTCAACGATCAGGTTGTCTTTTTCATCGGAAATGGTGGGATTGGTAATGCATATGGCATTAAAGATGTTGGGAAGTTTGCCTTCCGGAAATTCAAGGTCAACTACAGGCCCGATAACCTGAACGACTTTTCCTGTATTTTGTGCACTCATGTTTTATCGCCCCCTATTATCCTTGTTTCAGTGCTTCGGCACCGCCAACTATGTCCATAAGTTCGGTGGTGATTGTTGCCTGTCTGGCCTTGTTGTAGGCCAGTGTAAGCTGACCCACCAGGTCATCGCAGTTTTTGGTCGCATTATCCATGGCCGTCATCCGGGCAGCGTGTTCGCTGGCAGAGGTATCAAGCATTCCCCGATATATCTGAACCTTGACGTATCTGGGCAGAAGTTCGGCCAGCAGACCTTCAACTGAAGGCTCAAAAATGAACTGACTGGCTGAGCCGCTTT
>CAZHCY010000027.1:0-4726 GCA_964531185.1 uncultured Desulfovibrionales bacterium
GACAAAACGTCAATGGATGACATGAGCAGAAAAGGAATTGTACTGCAGACTCTCATGCGGCTCAAACAGATCTGCAACCACCCTGGACAGTTCCTGGGAGATGGAGATTTTCATCCGGATAAAAGCGGAAAATTTGCCAGGATCGCTGAAATCTGTTCTGAACTGGCTCAAAGACAGGAAAAGGTTTTAATCTTCACCCAGTTCCGTGAAATCATCCCCTTTCTTGCTGAACACCTGGAAAAGGTCTTCCAGAGGCCCGGGCTTGAACTTCATGGAGGTACAAGCATAAAAAAAAGAAAGGCCATTGTAGAAGATTTCCAGAATGAAGACGGTCCGCCCTTTTTCATTCTTTCCCTGAAAGCCGGAGGCACAGGGCTTAATCTGACTGCTGCTTCCCATGTTATTCATTTTGACCGCTGGTGGAACCCGGCAGTGGAAAACCAGGCTACAGACAGAAGCTTTCGCATTGGACAGCAAAAAAACGTCCTGGTTCATAAATTTGTTGTGGCAGGCACCATTGAGGAAAAAATCCACAACCTTATCAGTGAAAAAAAAGAGCTTGCCGAAACCATGCTTTCCAAAGCAGGGGAAATAAAACTTACTGAACTGCCTGACAATGAACTCCTGGACCTGGTAAAACTTGATATCTCCAGGGCCTCCAGAGCGTAATCAGAGGGATTCAGACAAAGCTCAATAATGTCTGCCGGACAGCTGTCCAGGCTAACCGGCCCATGAATAATCATCATAATCTTTGACTCGTAAATTCCTCACTGTTCAAAGCTTTTGCTTCAGCAGAACAAGATCTGAACAGATGCGGAAAATTCAAACCAGGATTTTAAGGAGCACACCATGTCCAGATGGGGATTCGCGCCTTATGTGCCTGTGGCCCAGAGAAGGGCCATGGCCAGAAGGGAAATGGAAAAACTGCGCAAAAAAGGCAAGAATATCTGTCCGGTGGAAATAGAAGGAAGAGTTATTGCCAGAAGCTTTTGGGGCAAGGGCTGGTGTGAACATCTGGAATCCTTTTCAGATTTTGCCAACCGTCTGCCCAGGGGAAGGACTTATGCCCGTAATGGATCAGTCTGTCATCTGGAGCTGAAACCCGGGACCATTAAAGCCTATGTCAGCGGCTCTGAGCTTTATAATGTAAGCATAAAGATAAAAAAACTGAGCAAGACAAAATGGCAATCCATAAAAAAGGAATGTTCCGGCCGCATTGGTTCCATGCTTGAACTGCTGCAGGGCAAACTTTCAGAAGAAGTCATGAAGATTGTTTCCCATACGAAAAAAGGCCTTTTTCCCCTGCCTGAAGAAATTTCACTGGGTTGTTCCTGCCCGGACTGGGCGGTCATGTGCAAACATGTGGCCGCAGTGCTCTACGGGGTGGGCAACAGATTGGATCTGGAGCCTGATCTGCTCTTTCAACTGCGCGGGGTGGACGCATCAGAGCTGATTGCCGCGGAAATGAGCGTGCCTGTTCCTGACAGCTCCGCAGGCGGACTGGATGAAGAAAGCCTTGGCGATATCTTCGGCATTGACCTGGATGATCACAGCCCCTCCCCGCAGACAGCAGCACTTCAGTCCACACCGCGAAAAAAACCAGTCCCCAAAAAAGCCGGAAAAAAAACCCGGAACAAAAAGCCGGAGCCTTCAGCTGAAAGCGTATCCAGAAAAAAACCTGCGGCAAAGAAACAAGGCAAAAAGAAAAAGTTGCCTGAAAAATTCAACCCCACAGGGGACAACATCAGACAGCTGCGTCAGCAGAGTGGTCTTTCAGCTGCAAAGTTCGCAGCCAGAATCGGTGTCTCTGCCGCAAGCGTGTACCGCTGGGAAAAAACCCAGGGAACCTGCTCAATCCTGGAAAGCTATCTTAAAGCTCTGGAAAAACTCCACAATTCCCTGGCAGATAACAAATAATGCTCGAGCCGGAAAATCCCTCAAACAGGCAGAGCATCTGCCTAAAATGCGGCACCTGCTGCCGCAGGAACAGTCCTGTGCTGCACAGAAAGGACCTGCCTCTCATCCAGTCCGGAATCCTTGCCAGAAAAAATCTTATCCTGCTGCGCCGGGGGGAACCGGCCCAGGACAATATCCGCAACAGGCCTGTGCTTCTGGAAAGAGAACTGTTTAAGCTGAGGGGAAAACCTCCCCATTCCTGGGCCTGCTTGTTTCTTGATGAAAAGACCAGCCTGTGCACAATCCATGAAAACCGCCCCCTGCAGTGCAGGCTGCTCAAATGCTGGGATCCAGGAGAAATTACCCGCAAGTACGCCAAAGACACCCTGTCCAGAAAAGATATCCTGGTTCGGGGCTCAGCCATGGAAGAAATCACCAGCCTGCATGAACATGAATGCTCAGTGGAAAAACTGGGCTTTCTGGTGCAGGCGGAAAATGAAAATCCTGACCCCTCTGTTCAGGACAGCTTGCACCAGATGATCCAGGCGGATAAGAGCATCCGGGAAAGCTTTCAGAAACTCTCAGGAACAGATGACCTGAGCCTGGAATTTTATTTTGGGAGACCTCTGCAGGTCATCATCCAAAATCTTCGAAAATTCATGAAAATTCCCAATTCTTCCAAGCAGTGCCCGACTCTTTATGATGCCCCAGTGAAAATCTCCCGGACTTAAGCCCCACTAATTCTTTTCCACGGCCTCATGGACTTTCAGCATCAGTTCTGATCCTGCCCGGCATCATTAAGGATCATCTCAGCCCGGTCACCAGCCATGACTGAAAAAAGTCTTCCAGCTTCAGCCAGCCCCACTATAGCTGCCCTGGAAAACCCATCCTCCTCCAGCCTTCTGTAAATCCACTGCACCTGATATACATAATCCTGGCCGGATTGAATCATTTCCTGGCTGGCCACCCTGTTGATGATTTTTTCCCTCACTTCTTCCCTGGCTTGAATAAGTTCCTTTATCCTCTGTCCCAGTTCCTGTTTGCGCCGGCTGTCCGACTCATCCTCAACCTGCCAGTACTCAAAATAGGTTTCCTGCAGATTTTCGGCCACCTGCATATATTCTGTAATCAGATCCATTATCCCGGGATCTGTAACGCACTTGGCAAAAACTTTTGCAGTATATGCCGAGGCAGCAGAAAGTTTTTCAAAGAGTTCTGCGGTTTCCCTGCGGGTGAGGAATCTTTCTGTCTGCCGGCCGTCTTTGCTTATGGTCTTTTTCTGGTTATCAGCCAGATACTGGATCCGGGCAAGCAGTCTGGCCCCATAAAATGCAGCCAGTTTCCTGATGACCTCAGGCTGCAGAAGATCCTGCAAAACCTTTTGCCTGGCCTCCTGAATATTTTCCTGGTCCACTTCAAAATCAGACAGATCCGTGGCAAACCTCATGTTGACCATCTTAAAGGACAGATTAAGCCTGGAAGTTCCGTCAACAGGGGATACAGGCAGATAATTATCATAAATCAAACGGGCCAGCTTATGAATAAAGTCTTCTGAAAGATATTCTTCATCCTGCTCTTTTTCCGCCGGGTTGTCCTCGTCCTGTTCTTCTTCCCGGGGCTCAGACCGGTCCTTATCAGTCTCTCCCTCCTGAGCAGAGTCCCGGGGTTCAGTCCTGGTGATTTCTCTTGTTTCCCGGGAAATGTCTGTTTCCTCCTCTGCTGGACCGGATAGAAAAAAATATAATCCCCCGGCCAGAATCAGTACAGCCAGGGCTGCCGCCCCTGCCGCCAGCGCTTTTTTCCAGTGCATAATCAACTCCCCCCGGTTAAAATTCTCTGTTCAGATATCTCTCAGGCCAGTCAACAGGGATGCGCACCTTGCTGCCGGCTTTGTTCCGGTAAACAAGATGACCATATTTAAATCCATAAAGAAAAAGATCCCTGGTAATGGCCACATCTGCTGTGCAATACTTGACAATATCCTCTATTCTGCCCTGCTTCCACCATTTAAGAGCCTCAAGTCCGTCTGCGGTTTTTTGTGTTCCCAGGGTGTTTCCGGCCAGATGGTCCAGGGACAGCCGGTGACCAAGCCTTTTCTTGATCTCCAGCAGAATATCAAGGGTGGGCAGAGAAGAAAAATCAAAGTTTGACTGTCCTTTAAGCACCCGGTAGTCAAAATAAATCAGGGTGAAGCCTATGACCATGCTGAATCCTGAAAGATATCTGCCCAGGGCATCAGTATCTTCCTGATAAAATGTCCTGAAGTCCCTGGAAAGTGAATCATAGACCACTGCACAGCTGACCCCCATAAGGTGAGTGTTTCCCCAGCCCCCTGCTTCTCCTGCGGATTTGCGGGTTTCAATATCCAGCACCGCATAATCAGAAAAAGTTTTGGCAGGTGCTTTTTCTGTTTTTTTTAAAACCGGCCGGACAGATTTACTGCTTTTTTGAAGACCCGCTCCTGGTAAATCAGCATTTTTCAGCATGGCCTCAAGCAGGACCAGGGCAGCTTCCTTATCCAGAGGCCGGTTGCCTGATCCGCATTTAGGGGAATGAATGCAGGCCGGACAGCCGTTGCTGCATGGGCAGACCGACACCACCTCCCTGCCTTTTTCCAGCAGATCCTGGAGCATGGCATAGGCCTGTCTGCTCAGGCCGATACCACCGGGAAAGCCGTCATAAATAAAAACCGCTCCTTTTTTCAGTTCCTGGTCTGCGGGTGTGGATATGCCCCCCAGGTCGTTGCGGTTCGTGAGTACCAGCATGGGCAGGCCCCCCGAGAGACGGTGCTCAAGAGCTTGCAGCCCGCCCAGTGACGCCGCCCTCCGGG
>CAZHCY010000027.1:4736-14236 GCA_964531185.1 uncultured Desulfovibrionales bacterium
GTGCATTTTCCGCCTGACGTGAATCGAGTCGACTGGGCCGCACCCCGATGGGAAAGTGCTCCAGGGCATGCAGCCCGCCCATGAAGGGCAGCATCCGGTTTTCCATGATTTTTTGCACTGCCAGACTTATGGTCAGCCACATGCCCTGGGTTTCAATTATGGCGGGAGGCAGATCCAATGGGACCATGCCGATTTTTTTATGCCCCTTGATGAGTATTTTTTCATAACCCACCACCTGTTCAGTAACCCTGAGCCGGCCGGAAAAAACCTCCCCTGCCCCGGTCCGGCCGGATTCTTCTGTTTCAATGATCTCCGTTACCTTGTGGGTCAAAGGCCTTGTGTAGTACTTAACCTGGCTCCGGGCCACAAAAACAGACAGCGTTTCAGTATCCAGATCCCTGACCTGGTAAGTCAGGCCCTGATGCAGATAAACCGCTCCTGGATGGGTATCATGGAACACTCTTTTGCCGTCAATGTCCCCCAGAAACTCACCGGTTTCATGGTTAAAAATTCCGTAGTTCTTGCCTGACCCCCGCAGATCAACCAGCCCGTGGGGATATTGTTCACGGGTGTAGTAGTAGTCCCTGGCCTGGCTGGAAATGAGCAACCCCTTGCCCTCCAGATGCTCAAGGCCTTTTTTAAGGTCCTCTTCCATGAAACTTTCTTCAGGCCGCAAGGGGAGATCTGAAGCAGCACAAACCAGGTGCCTGTTCATTATGCTGGGATTGAAGGGGTTTATAACCGCCTTTTCCGGCCGGGCCGCAAAAAACTGTTTGGGATTTCGAAGATAATACTGATCCAGGGCATCCTCATGACCAATCAGGACCACAGCGCTCTCCCGGCAGCTCCGGCCCACCCGGCCGGCCCTTTGCCAGGCAGCCATTATGGATCCGGGATATCCCACCATCAGGCACAGATCAAGGTGTCCCACATCAATCCCCAGCTCCAGGGCGCTGGTGGAGACCACTGCCAGAAGTTCTCCAGAAACAAGTCTGGCCTCTATCTGTCTTCTCTGCTCCGGAAGAAAGCCGGCTCTGTAGGCACATATCCTGTCCCTGTACCCGGCCTCCTTTTGCGAGCACCACATGGCAACAAGCTCAGTCATTTTCCTGGACTGGGTATAGACAATGGTTCTAAGGCCCATATCCAGAGCAGGCTTGAGCAGCCTGGTGGCTGCCAGAGCTGAGCCCTGGGCCATGGGATCAGCCAGGATAAACTTTTTTTTGCCCTGCGGTGCAGTCCCAAAGGTGACAGCTTTGGTTTTCACTCCGGTCAGCATTTCGGCAAGCTCTTCAGGATTGCTGATGGTGGCGGAACTGAGAATAAAGACCGGGTCCTGACCATAATACGAACATATCCTCCTCAGTCTTCTGAAAACCCAGGCCATATTTGAGCCCATAACCCCGCGGTAGGCATGGACCTCATCCACCACAACATATTTAAGACCGGAAAAAAATTTTTTCCAGCTGCGGTGGTTGGGAAGAATGGACTTGTGCAGCATATCCGGATTGGTCAGCAGGATATGAGGGGGATCCCGGCGGATCATCCTTCTCAGGTCTGAATCAGTATCTCCGTCATAAACAGCCGAAAAAACCTCAGCTCCTTCTTTTTTAACCCTGGCCCCCACATCTTGAATAAACTGGTGCTGATCCTGAGTAAGGGCTTTAAGGGGGAACAGGTAAAGGGCCCGGCTGTCAGGGCCATTCAAAACAGCCTCCAGGACGCAGAGATTGTAAATAAGGGATTTGCCGCTGGCGGTGGGCGTAGCCGTGACTGCATTCTGCCCGGATCTGACCAGGTCTATGGCCTGGGCCTGATGCTCATAAAGTTCACTTATTCCCATCTCAGCCAGGGTCCGCTGCAGAAGCCCTGAAGATGACCTGAGGGGAACATATCTGCCGGCAGCCGGCTTAAATTCTTTACTGTAAACCGGTTTTATTCCCAGGGACTCATCCTTAAAAACCCTGGATATATATTTTTGGATCGACTCAGACACAGTTTGCAAGCCGGCAGTATTACCTGCCCTGAATGTTGTATTTCTTCAGTTTATACTGAAGCAGTCTTTTGGAGATATTTAAAAGTTCAGCAGCTTTGACCTGGACAAAATTGCTTTTAACCAGAGCCCGCCGGATGAGAGCGGCTTCAATCTTTTCCAGGGTGGAAGAAAGTTCCAGTCTGATGGGCAAAAGATCCACAGCACTCTTAAACTGCGCCTCTTCATCCCTGATTTCGCTTGGCAGATCATCCACCCCGATAATATCTCCGGCTGACAAAACAAGGCACCTTTCCACCACATTTTCCAGCTGCCTTACATTGCCCGGCCATTCATAGGCGTTCAGATACTCCAGGGCCTCAGGAGCAAATCTCTTGGAATTTTTTGAACTGTCCGCCAGCTTGTCCATGAAATGAGCCACCAGAACAGGGATATCCTCACGTCGTTCCCGCAGAGGAGGCATGTGGATATTGACCACATTGAGCCTGTAATACAGATCCTCCCTGAATTCACCCTTTTGCACCGCCTGGGACAGATCCTTGTTGGTAGCTGCCACCAGCCTGATATCCACATTAATGCTTTTGCTTCCTCCAACCCTTTCAAAGGATTTTTCCTGAAGCACCCTCAAAAGCTTGACCTGCAGATCAGCCGAAAGCTCGCCCACTTCATCCAGGAAAAGGGTCCCCTGGTCAGCCAGTTCAAACCTTCCTTTCTTCATGGCCGAAGCCCCGGTAAAGGAACCTTTTTCATGGCCGAAGATTTCGCTTTCCAGCACGCCGGGATTAAAGGACATGCAGTTAATGGATATAAACGGCCCTTCTTTTCGCAAAGAAGAGTAATGAATGGCCTTGGCCACCAGTTCCTTGCCGGTGCCTGATTCTCCGGTGATGAGCACCGTGGAGCGGCTTGGAGCCACCTTGGCCACCAGCTGCAGAACTTCCCTGACCTGCCTGCTGCGGCCCACCAGCTTATGCGGGCCGTTCTGCTCGGCCAGAGTCTGCTTGAGCAGCCTAATTTCCTGCTCTGACCTGGAGAGTAGAACCGCTTTCTTGAGGGACAGAATCAGTTCATCATTGGAAAAGGGTTTGGAAATATAGTCAAACGCCCCGCATTTCATGGCCTCCACAGCTCCGTCAATGCTGCCGTAGGCGGTCATGATCAGCACAGGTATATGGGGATAGTTCTTCCGGACGTGTTCAAGGATATCCTGGCCGGACAGACCGGGCATCTTCATGTCCGTAATCACCACGTCCACCTCTGACTCATCAAGGTAACTCATGGCCATTTCAGGATCATTCAAAGCGGTTACCGCATATCCCTGTTCCTCGAGAATTGTCTGCAGGATCAGCAGATAATTCTTTTCATCATCTATCACCAGTATTTGAGTGCTCATATCTTTTATCAGAAAACCTCAGGAAGTCTTGGAGAATCTGTTGCCTTTCCCGTCATAAAAGGGAAATTCCACCCGGACCAGACCTCCCCCTTTATGACTGTTGGTTAAGGTAAACCGGGCCTGGTGGTTTCTGAAAATTCCTGCGGCTATGGCCAGGCCCAGTCCGGTGCCGAACTCCTTGGTGGTGTAAAACGGCTCAAGATACTTGTCCACCATGGACATCTCAAATCCCGGGCCGCTGTCTGCCACCTCAACCAGACAATTCTTGTTCCCGGAAATGGACACCCTGACCTGTCCCCCTGGGGGAACGGCCTGAACCGCATTGACAATTATATTGTAAAATGCCCTGTAGATTAGATCCTTATCCCCCGAAACAACAGTGGATTGAGGCAGATCCATGATCAGATCCACCTGGTTCTTGTCCGCCTCTGAAATCAGAAAAGCGTGAATCTCTTTCAACAAAGCAGCCAGATCCACCGGCCTCTGGGTGGGCTGTTTGGGTCTGGCATAATCCAGAAAATCGTTGACTATCTGGCTCAATCTTCTGGATTCTTCAAATATGGCCTCCAGCAGTCTGGCATCAGGAGAACCGTCTTTTTTGGCCCGCCCGGAAAGAATTTCACTGCTGCTTCTGATGATACCCAGCGGGTTTCTGATCTCATGAGCGATACTGGCCACCATTCTGCCCATGCTGGCCATTTTTTCATTCTGGTGCAGCTCTTTTTCCAGCTTTTCCTTTTCTGAAATTCTCTGGGCCAGTACCCTGTCTGTCCGCTGGATTATCATGTACAAAAGACCAAAAAGTATCAAAGAAGTGGTAAAAGAGCCCACAATAATCATCCATTGAAAGTGCACCACTGTTTCATAGTCTGACGTGATGTCCTGGGTAAATTCAAGGATGCCCATGATGGTTTCTTCCTTGATCCCGGGAGTTCTTTCCGCCCTCAGGGGATATATAGTCTTGAGGGTGATGGTACGGGGTTCAAGAGAAAATTTCAGCATGGCCATCCAGCTGGAAATATCTTTTCTCAGGGAAAAACTGTGTACTCCCTTTTCAATGGAGGCAAGCACCCGCTGGTCAGCCAGATCTTCCCGACCCACAGCATCTTTGTCCGTGGAATAGGACACCGTGCCCTGATCATCATAGATCCTGACTTCCAGAACATGAAAACTGTGGATTGTGGAATGCACCACCTGGTCCAGGCGCTCATACTGCGCTTTCTGGCGCAGCTCAATCCTACCGAAAACCAGGATACTGGGCACAGTGAAGCTCTGAGAGATCTGATGATTCAGGTTTTCAGACAGCAGCAGGGCAAACTCATTGTTGTTGCTGATAAGGGTTTCCCGGGCATAATTGGCTATGAATACAGACAAGGCCAGGCTGGAAGCAAGGCTCAAAACCAGAGAACTCCAGGAGAGAAATTTCACCAGCTGAAAGGGACGGGCCGGATCCGGCCTTATGAGGTGCCTGAACACGAACATCCCTCCCGGACCTCAGCCCGGGCCGGCCTGCAGACGGCCGGCCCGGTTACGGCTGATCTGGTTAAAAATATAGTCATCTTAAAAGCAAATTCCCGGAGGTAAAAAACAGATAAAAATGCAGGGCTGGATCTGCTGGTAATGGATATCCTGAAACAGAACCAGAACCCTGATATTTGCAGATGTCTGCCTCAACCCTCAGGCCGGGCATGCCCGGCCCTGTTCATAAAGCCTTAAAGCCTGTTTAAAAAATTGCCTATCCTTTCCAGACATTCCTGTAAAACTTCGGGACTCACTGCATAGGATATCCTGACGCATCTGTCGTCTCCAAAAGCAGCACCAGGGACCAGGGCGATTTTTTCCTCCTCAAGCACACTCTGGCACAAGGCAGTGGAGCTGTCCACCCGGCTGCCGTAAAAGGCATCCACCCTGGGAAAAAGATAAAAAGCCCCGTCAGGCCGGGGGCAGACTGAACCCTTCCATGTGCTCAGAATTTCCAGGGCCAGATCTCTTCTGGAAGCAAAGGCTTCCCTCATGCGCTGCACAAATTCAAAAGAACCGGTCAGGGCGGCCAGAGCCCCTTTCTGGGCAAAAGAACATACATTGGAAGTGGACTGGCCCTGAATTTTGGACATGGCTTTAATCAGGTCCTGGTGGGCCAGAACATAACCAATCCGCCAGCCGGTCATGGCAAAGGTTTTGGCAAGGCCGTTGACAATGGCTGCTGAACCCTTGCTTTTTTCCCAGAATCTGCACAGGGAAGCCGGTTCAGCAGGCGAATAAACCAGCTGATCATAAATTTCATCGGAAATGACAAAGATGTCTTTGTCTGCAGCCCACCGGGCAAGCTCTTCAAGATGCTTCTGGGTGTAATGGCACCCGGTTGGATTGGACGGGGTGTTCAAAATCAGGACTTTGGTGCGGTTGGTAACAAACTTGTCCAAAGCCCGGGTACTGACCAGGAAATCGTCTTCAGCCTCAGTGGGCACCACCACAGGAACTGCCTGGGCCAGCCGGACCAGAGCCGGATAGCTCACCCAGTAAGGGGCTGGGATCAGAACCTCATCCCCAGGATCTGCCACTGCCTGCAGAATATTGTACAGACACTGCTTACCGCCGTTGGAAACCATTACTTCTTCCTGGGCACAGGCCATGGAATAGGTTTTTGAAAAATAATCAGCCACAGCCTGCCTCAGTTCCGGAATACCAGGTACAGCTGTGTATCTGGTAAACCCCTGCTCCAGAGCGTCTACAGCTGCCTGGACAACATGTCCTGGTGTCCCAAAATCAGGCTCACCCACAGCCAGGCTGACTACTTTTTCTCCTGCCGCCCTCATTTCCTGGGCTTTGGCATTTATGGCCAGGGTTGCTGAAGGTTGAATACTTGAAACTCTTTTGCTAAACTTCATGATTAATCACCCCTTGACAGATTGTTTTGTAAACATAATATCCTGTAACAGTTTAGCCCTTTTTAAGAAAGCAGGGCACCCCAGCGCTTGTTTTTTTATTTATATAAACACAGACCTGGAAAAACAAGCGCTGGAAGAGCCAGCCCCCTTGCGGGCTGTATGCCTCCGGGCAGACGCCGTGCCTCATGCAAAGGGCTAAGGCTGTTACAATGTCCTGAAAAAACAAAAGCTAAAAGGCTGTTTCAGTCACCAGCCATCCAGCATCTTCACACAGAAGCCGGTGGGGACAAATCATACCGGCACACGCTTAGCAGATCTGCACATCCCAATCCAGCGGTTTTGCATCTGGCACTTGCATAATAAAAGTTCGGGCCGAGGTAAAATATTAAATTCCTTTCCCGAAAAAGGAGAACCATGGCTAAAGTACTAAGACCAACAAAAATGAACCGCTGCATAGGCTGTTACTCATGTTCCCTGGCCTGTGCCCGCAATGTACATAAGTCACTGTCCTGGAAAAAGTCCGGGATCCGCATTCACTCTTCAGGCGGAATCAGCACAGGTTTTCAGGCCACTGTCTGCCTGGCCTGCGATCCTCCTCCCTGCGCCATGGTCTGTCCCACCCAGGCCTTAAAGCATAGAAAAGGCGGAGGAGTCCTGCTCAAGGAAAAGCAGTGCATCCATTGCGGAGAATGCGCAAAAGCCTGCCCTGTGGATGCCATTTACCATGATCCTGACCAAGGCATCCCGGTATTCTGCATCCATTGCGGACGCTGCGTACCCTACTGTCCCCATGAATGCATCGAACTTGTTGAATCCCCTGTGGAGCAAAGCAATGAATAATCAGTTCCGGATACTCGAGGTCAACCTGAGCACAAAAAAGTCCAGGGTTGAATTTTTTGATACCAGAAAAGAATGGCTGGGCGGAAGCGGCCTGGCTGCCGGTCTTTTTGAAAAGTATGCCCTTCTGGATGAGGATCCTTTTCATCCTGAACAGCCCCTTATCCTGGCCATTGGCCCCCTGACAGGCATGTTCCCCCTCATGAGCAAGACCATCATGAGTTTCATGTCCCCATATAACAGCCAATACGCTGAATCACACGGAGGGGGCAGATCAGCTCTGGCCCTCAGGTTTTCCGGTTATGACGCCCTGGTGGTCAAAGGCAGAGCAGAAAGACTTTCATGTCTGGGATTCGGTTCCAGGGAACTCAGAATCCAGGATGTTCACTTCCTGCGCGGAGAAAATGTCTTCAGTGCCGGCAAGTTCCTCAGGACCATAAAGCCCAGAAACCCCGGTCACCGCAGCATCCTGCGCATAGGCCCGGCCGGAGAAAACCTGGTCCGGTACGCCTGCGTCAATGTTGATACTTACAGGCACTTTGGCCGGATGGGTGCCGGAGCAGTCATGGGAGCTAAAAATCTGAAGGGGATTATTATTTCCGGGGACATGTCCCAGGATATTCCAGGGGGGGTTTTCAAGGAATACAACGCTCTGTACAAGGAAATCTATAAAAACGTCACCAGAAGCGGAGCAATGCGCAAATATCACAACCTGGGCACCCCTGAAAACCTGATCCCACTCAACGAACTCAAGGCTTTGCCCTGGCGGAATCTGCAGGCCACCCATGACCCTGAGATTGAGGGCATTTCCGGAGAAAAATTCGCCCAGGACCTGCTCCTGAGACAGGTAGCCTGTGCAGGATGTCCTGTGGGCTGCATCCATATTGGACTGCTCAGGGAACGTTTCGGAGAAGAACATGAATACCTCTACAGGCAGGTTTCCTACGATTATGAACCCATTTTCGCAGTAGGGTCCATGCTTGGAGTTACTTCAGCCTCAGGCGTACTCACTCTGCTGGAAGAAGTGGAAAAACTGGGTCTTGACGCCATCAGTGCGGGTGTGGCCCTGGCCTGGGCCACTGAAGCCCTGGAAAAGGACCTGATAACCAGGGAACAGACCGGAGTGGATCTTCAGTTCGGCCATGTTCAGACCTATGTTCAGGCTTTGAATCTTTTATCCAGCCAGACTGATGAATTTTATGCGGAACTGGGCAAGGGCGCCCTGAGTGCAGCCAGCAAGTTCGGGGGCAGCGACTTTGCCTGCGTGCTGGGCCAGGAAATGGCCGGATATGCCACTGGAGAAAACTATTTTGTCAGCCAGGCCCTGGGATTCAGGCATTCTCATCTGGATACAGGGGCTTACAGCCTTGATCAGCAGGAGGACTCCAGAGATATTAGAAAATCCATTGATTATATGCACTGCCAGGAGGAATACAGAATCCTCATGTGCAGTATGGCTGGCTGCCTGTTCGCCAGAAAGGCCTACCCTGAGGAAACCCTTTTAAAGGCCCTCAATTCTCTGGGCTATGACTATTCATCAGAGGATCTGAAGCAAAGCGTCAAATCCATCCAGGCCCATCGCTGGGCCCTTAAATTCAGAACCGGTTTTGATGCGGATAAAATTACCATCCCCAAAAGATTTCTGGAGGTGGAAACCTGGAAGGGGAAAATGGACCCCAGGTATCTGGAAGGCTTGAAAAAAGAATATCAGGAAGAACTTGTGGACATGGCCTCCAGGCATGAATTTTCCAGTAAGGAAAAAGAAAAATAAAAAGGATATCAGCTGATGCTTGAAACAGCAAAAGATTTGATCCTGTCCAATTCCATGGCTGTGCTGGCCACCAGCAAGGACAATCAGCCCCACTGCTCCCTTATGACTTATCTGGCCCGGGAAGATGCCAGAACAATATTCATGCTTACTGCGCAAAACTCCAGAAAGTACAGCAATATTCTGAATAATCCCAGGGTCAGCCTGCTCATTGACACCAGAACCCGGCCAGGCATTGAATGTTCATCCATCAAGGCCCTGACCGTTGAAGGCCTGGGATTGCCGGTGAATGAGCAGCGCCAGGAAAAACTCAAACAGGCCATGATTGACAAACATCCCCACCTGGAAGCCCTTGGGCGTCAGGACGGTTCAGTGGTCCTGGAAATTCAGGCCGGTTCCTTTCTGCTTCTGGACGGAGTAAGTGATGCTTATTTCCTGGATCTGAACAGCCTTTCCTGAGCCCCAAGGCACGCATCATTTTCAGATAACAGTTCAGAGATAACAGTTTAGGTCTTTTTTTAGGAAAGCAAGGCACCCCAGCCCCTGTTTTTGGTTGATGAGACAAACGTAAGCATTCAGGGGGCCTCGGTGGAGATTACCGGCACCAGGGCCTGGGGACTG
>CAZHCY010000028.1:0-14011 GCA_964531185.1 uncultured Desulfovibrionales bacterium
ATGGAAACAGCCAGGGAGTCCATGAGCCTGAACAGTTATCAGGGTCCGGCAATTATCATATCCGCCAGCGGCATGGCCAATGCCGGGCGGGTCAAGCATCATCTCAAGCATAACATCTGGCGTAAGGGCTGCAGTGTGGTTATTGTTGGATTTCAGGCCAGAGGTACCCCCGGGCGAAAGCTTGTAGACGGAGCTGAAAGCATCAGAATTCTTGGGGAAGATTTGGCAGTCCGGGCCAGAATCTTTACCATTAACGGATTTTCTGCTCATGCCGGTCAGACCCAGCTGCTGGACTGGCTGGGCAATTTTACCAGTAACCACATGAAGGTTTTTTTGATTCATGGCGAATATGCAAGCCAGAAAGTTCTGGCCGGGGTTATAAAGGCAAGGTTCGGCCATGAAGTGATAATTCCTGAATATCTTGAACAGTGCATCCTGGAAAAAGGTTTGGTCAGGGAGGTCCAATATCTGGAAGGGCTTCAGCCAAAAGTAGACTGGAAAGATCTGCTTCAGGGATTTGAGAACAGGGCTGACAGGATCCACAGGAACCTGAAACTGCTGGAAGGCATGGACCGGGATCAGCAGCTGGAAATCCAGGATAAAGTCCTGGAAGCCCAGAAAACAATGGATGAAATCATCCAAAACCTTGATGCTGACCTTTCATGAGAATAATTGCCGGCGAATTAAAAGGCCGCAGACTTAAAACCACCTGGGGACCAGGATATCGTCCGGCCACGGGCAGGGTCAGGGAGGCCCTTTTTGCCATGCTTGAAGCCCTGGGGCTTAACTGGCCTGAAGTCAGGGTGCTGGATGTATTTGCAGGCAGCGGTGCCCTGGGTCTTGAGGCTTTGAGCAGAGGTGCGGGCTTGTCCTGGTTTGTGGAAAAAAAACAGCAGGCCTGTTCCCTGATCAGACAGAATATTTCAGAGCTGGGAATCTCTCCGTCCAGAACCCGGGTAATCAGGCAGGATGCGCTGTTCTGGCTCAAAAAAGAGCATGAAGAGACTTTTGGCCTTGTTTTTATGGATCCCCCCTATGGACGGAACATGCTTGCTCCGGCGCTGCAGGGGCTTGGGGAATCAGGGCTTCTGCAGGATTTTGGCCTGGTCTGTGCTGAAATTGAAGGCCGGCTTGAGTTTGATGCGGGCAGGCAGCAAGGTATGCAGCTGATTAAAGACCGAAACTATGGCCAAACCAGGATAATTGTATGGGAAAAAAAATAAGGACAGCGGTTTATCCAGGCACTTTTGATCCTTTGACCAACGGTCATGTGAGTCTTGTGCTCAGAGGTCTGGATGTATTTGATGAGATAGTGGTGGCCGTGGCCCTGCATTCCCCCAAGGACCCCCTTTTTGATCTTGAACACCGGGTGTGCATGGCCAAAGAAGTTTTCAGCACCTATAAAGGGGTCAGGGTGGCTCCCTTTGAAGGACTGCTGGTGGATTATGTTAAAGAACAGAATGCTGTGGCCATCCTGAGAGGGATGAGGGCTGTGGCGGATTTTGAATATGAATTCCAGATGGCTCTCATGAACCGCAGGCTGGAGAGAAATATTCAGACGGTTTTTCTGATGACTGACTATAAATGGCTGTATATCAGTTCTACACTCATCAAGGATGTAGCCCGGCTGGGCGGGGATATTAACGGTCTGGTTCCCAAGGTGGTTGAAAAAGAGCTTTACAGCAAGTTCAGCCAGACCCGGCCCTGATTGCTGCACGTCTTGAGGTTTTTATTACCTGGGCCGCAAAAACAGCCCCTTGGTTTTTGAGGAACAATGGATCTGGGATTTTTTTCAAACCGATGGACAAGAGATGCCGGCTGAATTGGTCTGTATTGCCGGGCCCACTGGAAGCGGCAAGAATGATCTGGCTCTGAAGCTGTCCAGGCATATTGATCTGGAGATAATCAATTTTGATTCCAGACAGGTTTATGCGGATCTGCCCATAGTTACAGCCCAGCCGGGCCTTGAGGATCAGAAGCTGGTGCCTCATCATATGTATGGTTTTTTGGGGCTGTGGGACAGGATCAGTGCTGGAGCCTTTGTAGACCGGGCTGTGCAGAAGATTGCAGAGGTCAGATCCAGAGGGGCTGTACCGTTTCTGGTGGGAGGCACCGGCCTGTACCTGCGGGCATTGATTTATGGCCTGGCTGACATCCCCCGGGTGCCCGGAGATGTTGCTGCAGCCATTGATGAAAAGTGCAAAGTCCAGGGAGTGGCAGCCCTGAGGCAGGAGCTGCTGGAGGTGGATCCGGAATACTGTTCCCGGATAAGTTCTAAAGACAGACAGAAGATGGCCAGGGCTTTAGGGGTTTACAGGGCCACAGGTATTCCTTTTTCCCAGTGGCACAGGAATCAGAACCAGCAGCCCAGATACCGGGCCTTGATGCTGGGCATCAGAACCGGGCTGGAGAGGCTTGGACCGTTTCTTGAGATGCGTATCAATAAAATGATTGAGCAGGGCGCTGTGGAAGAGGTGAAGTCAGCCTGGGACAAATGCGGCAGAAATCCGGACTGCCCGGCCTTTTCCGGCATCGGCTGCAAAGAACTGGTCAGTTGGCTCAGGAAAGAAGCGGATTTTGATCAGGCCAAAAAGCAGTGGTTGACTAACACCAGGGCATACGCCAAAAGACAGCTGACCTGGTTTGCCAGGGAAAAGGACCTGCACTGGCTTGACAGTCATGATGATCCCCGGGCTTTAAATTTTCTCAGAGAGCAGGGCCTGATGTGACTGCAGCAGCCCGGCCTTTGCCAGGTACCGGCTGCCAAGCCTTTTGGGAAGTTTCAGGATTAGACCGGGAAAGTAACAGTTTAGCCCTTTTTAAGGGCGCAGGGGACAGGCACCCCGTCACCCACTTGAGCTGAATTTTTGAAGCTGAATGCCTGCTGGATTGCCAAGTGGGTGACGAAAGAGCCAGTGCCCGTGCCACATGCAAACGGCTGAACTGTTATAAGGTCTTAATTTTCAGTTCCGTGTTCAGAACCACTTGGACAACCTGCATCCACACAAAGAGAAAATGTATACCCACCCTGTTTTTGATCAGTTCCGGAAAAGCCACAGGTTTTTTAATCTGAGGATTACTGCTGCAGTCTTTTGTCTGGGATGGCTGTTGCTGCCCTGGACAGCTCTGGCCTTTGATAATTATGGCTTTCAGGATCATATTTCAGTAATCAATGGTGCTGAAATAAACTGGACAAAAGGCTGGATAACAGCTCCCGGTCTTTCATTTGCAGCTTCCACAGATCTGAACAGGAGCTTTTCAGGGGGTGTTCCTGAGCGAAGGTCCCAGCTTCATGCTGCCAGGGCTCTTTTTCAGGCTGTGATGAATCTGCCCTGGGGTCATCCTGAGAAGGATGATCTGACCCAGCTTGCCGCAGAGGACAAAGGCCTGGAAAATGAGGTGAGGGACCTTGCTTCCCAGGCCCAGGTTTCAGAGGTACTCCGCTTGTCCGGCAATGGACTGCTTTTTGAGACTTATCTGAGGCTTGACATGCAGGACACTGTGCTGCGTATGCTCATGCCGGACATTTTTTTCATGAGCCCTGAGTTTTCACTGAAACAAGAAAAGAGTACTGCTGTGGCCGGGGACTGCGTGATTTTTCTGGATGCTTCAGAAACTGCTCTTTCTGCTGCTGTTGCACCCTCGATACTGGATGAACAGGGCAGTATTCTGTTCAGGGCTTCGGTCTTTGGCAGCAGACCGGAAAAAGATGCGCGATCTGTAGCTTATGCTGCTTCAGGTGCTGAACCTCTTCGCTTCAGGCCTGTCCAGATCCGTGACCAGGCCTTGTGGATAAGATCCAGCAAGGCTTCGGGATTTCAAAATACCTGCCCTGTGCTGGATGAACAGGCTGCCGGGCGGTTTATGGACATGCTTTCCCTGCACCAGGGCCGCTGCTCAGTTTTAATTTTAATTAAGTGATGGATATGAGAAAGATACTGCTGCTTTTGATTTTCTGTCTTGTGCCTGCCCCTGCTTTGGCCTGGCAGGAGGTGGAGTCCATGGTGCTCGTTCATGAACTGGAGGACATCTTTTCCCGGGATGACCTGAGAAAAGCTGCCTACCAGCAGGCTTTCAGGCTGGCTGTACGTCAGGAGGCCCTGGATATGCTTCCCCAGGGGGTTGATGAGACAAGAATGACAGCTTTTATGGATTATATCAGTCCTGAGATTGACAATATGATCCAGGGTTACCGGGGAGTCCGGCAGCACAGGGAGCCTGATTTTCTGAGCATGGAAATGGAGGTAAAAGTTGATTCGGAAACCCTGGCCCAAATGCTGAAACGTTCCGGGTTCTACTATACCAGCCGATCATCCTGGTCTTATAATCTCTCCACAAGGGGTGCCTCACCCGATGATTTCGGCCTGCTCATGGATCTGCAGACCATTACTGGAGTGGCTGTGGATTCTGAAGGTCCTGTTTCCCTGAGGCTGGTCCGGAGCAATGAACAGGGCTGGAAAGGAAGCATTTCCCTGGGGGAACATTCCCGACAGGCTTCAGCCAGCGAATTGGAAGAGCTCTGGTTCCGGCTCTGGGGCTATGTTTTTTCTCTGCCTGAGGTGGAGTCAATGTTTGTGCAGACTTATCTGCTCGAGACTGCAGGCTGGTCATCCAGTCGGGCTGTGCAGAACTTTGATGCTTTTCTCAGGGAGCGGGCAAGGGATATTGAATCCGGCGTCCTGGTGCAGATGGAGGCTGAATCCGGATCACTCCGGGCAGAATGGGAGGTAAAAACCCTGGCTCCAGAATCTGTGGAAAAATATCTGGAACTTTATTTGAAACCCAGAGGTATCTCTTTTTATTTTGAATCCGTGCCCAGAAAGGAACCTTGAAAGTGAAAGCTGATCCATTCGCTGCCGGGAAATCCAGCTGGACCATACCAAATATTCTGAGCGTGGCCAGAATTTTAATTACCCCGGGGTTTGTGGTGGCTTTATTCAATGATCAGCATGTCCTGGCCATGACTTTGTTTGTCCTGGCCGGCCTGACAGACGCCCTGGACGGCTTCATGGCCAGGATACTCAACCAGAGGTCAAGGATCGGGGCCATGATTGATCCCCTGGCGGATAAATTCCTTCTGCTGACAAGCTTTGTCTGTCTTGGGATACTGGGCTGGGTGCCCTTCTGGCTGTCAGTCCTGGTGATCAGCAGAGAGGCAATTATTGTCTGCGGCCTTTTTGTGCTTCATTTTTCAGGAGTGAACATCATGAACCGGATCAGCCCGAGCCTGGACAGTAAGATCAATACGTTTCTGCTTATCAGTCTGCTTCTGGCGAGCATGTTCGCTCAGGTCTTAGGAATGAGCCGGTTTGAAGTGCTGAGCCAGTTCATGGCTTATCTGGCCGGCGGAACAACTGTTTTTTCCGGAGTGCGCTATGTTCTCAGGGGATTCAGCCTGATGCGGGAGATTCCTGAGTCTTGAAAAAGCAAAAAAGCGGGCAAAAGGCCATGTTCTGGACAGGGACTGGTGAAAGGGGGGATGAGTTCACCAAAAAAACCGGGGTTGCCCCCGGTCTTCAAGATTCTTCTTTTTTTTCAGACTGTTCTTTGTTTTCCTGCTTTTTCTGGTCAGGGCTGACATCGATTTCTTCAGGCTCTGTGGTGGCTTTTTTGAAATTTTTGATGGCCTTGCCCATGCCGGATCCGATTTCAGGCAGTTTATTGGCTCCGAAGATTACCAGGATGATCACCAGAATGATTATTAATTCAGTCATGCCTATACCAAACATAAATTGTGCCTCCCTAAGTGTTTCAGATGGTCTGCGTATACACCCCCCAGAAAAAGTGGTCAAGAAACATCTCATGGCATCAGAGGTCCCACAGATTTCATGAGGCGTGACTTTTCAGCCCTTTTTTAGGAAAGCAGGGCGCCCTGTCGCCTGTTTTCTGGTTGATGTAAAAAAAGACTTAAAAAAACAAGCGCTGGCAGAGCCGGTCCCTGTGCCACGTTCAAATGGCTAAACTGTTACCCGTCCCTGAATTCAGGGTTGTGTTTTTGAACTCAGATGATAGTTTCCTGGTTTGGCTGAAGCAGGGAAAGGACCTGCAAAGGATTTTTCACAAGGATTACGAAGCCGGCTGCCGGCTTTTCTGTCAGTTTGATTTAAACTTCAAGACTTTCATCAGGACTGGGAACATGCAAAGAATCGTTATCATTGGACAGGGATATCAGGCCTTCAAGGCCGCAGGCCTGGCTGCACGACTGAAGCCTGAAGCCGAGGTGCTCTGGATAGCGGACAGGAAGCTTCCGGAATATCCTGATTTTTTGCTGGGTCTTCTGCTCAGGTCCGGTCTGTCGCCTGACAAATGGTCCAGGGCCAGAGCCGGGCTCAAAGTGGATTTTGAAAACATGGCAAAGGAACGTTCCCTGACCTTGCAAAAGGTCAGCAAGATCAGGATCAACACCAAGCAGGGCGAGATTTCTTTTTTGTCTGAAAGAGGACCTGTATCCTATTCCTTTGACCAGATCATATGCATGGCACCAACCAAAACACAGAGGCCGCCCCAGTCCCGGGATGCGGATTATATCTGGCCTGATCCCAGCACACTTTCCCTGCTCACCAGAGAGTGGAATACCCTGGTGAATCCTCTGGTCATTGGTCCGGATCCTGCTCTGGTTCAGCTCTTTGCCTGCTCGGGCCGGAAATGCACATGGCTGCCCCAGGGAAATTTTCTGGATGCTCAGCTTCAATATTTTGTTGTTCAAAGACTTGAAACTCAGGGGATCCAGGTGCTTTCCCGGGGCTCACAAGAAGAGCCGGGTCTTGAAAAGATCCTCGCCAGTGGCGATTTTACCCATGTGCTCAGATGGGGACAAAAGGCAATGGATGTTGAACAGCTTAAAATTTGGGGGCTTGAGCCTGGCCTGATGATTGATGAGCCTTATGCCCTGCGCTGGGACAATGTTTTTGTGCTTTGCCCCCCATCCAGCCAGCATCAGGGGCAGTTGGCAAATGATCCTGAAAGTGCCCTGGAGGGCACCCTAAAGGCGGTGCGGGCGGTTCTGACCGGCAGCAGCTACTGTCCTGCCCGGCTGCGGACCGGGCTTTGGAATCTGGGTGATTTTACAGTGGCCCGGGTTGAAAAACTAAATCCGGATGCTGGATCAGCAGAGCTTATTCCTGCGGCCATGCATGGATTTCATTCCCAGGATCCGCAGAGACCTTACGCCTTATGTCTGTGGGCTGATCCTGAAAGCAGACAGGTGGAAAGGTTTGAATGTGCTGGAGTGCATGCAGCAGATCTGGCGGCCAGGGCGGCCTCATTTATGGCTTGCAGGGCCTGTGTGCTGGAAATGCACCAGGGGGGAGGTCTGTGGCCGGAACATGAAATAAATCCTTTTGTGAGATGCGCTGGAATTCTTGAAAAGAAAATGGAGAAAACCATTCTGGGCATCACCCCTGATGAACTGCAGCAGTCCAGGGAAAACCAGGCTGATTTTTTTCTGCTGGATGTCAGGTCCAGGCCTGAGTTTGAGGCCTGCAGGCTGCCCGGGGCCTGCAATATTCCTTTGAAGGAATTAAAGAAAAGAGTCATGGAAATTCCCAGATTCACCCCCATAGTTATTTATTCTCAATGCTCAGGGCGGGCATATTCTGCTGCTGCCCTGCTCAGGGGCATGGGAGCCAGACAGCTCTATGTGCTGGATGGAGGGATTGGACTCTATACCCTGTCCAAAGACGATTCTTTGGCAGATGCGGCTGCTTCTCAACCTGAAGTCTGCTCTTCAGGTTGAGGGTTTTTATGAGCCGGCCGTTGGCCGGCCCAGGCCTGTATCTGTTTGCCGGAACTTAACAGTCTGAAAGTGCAAGAGGTCAGAAGCAAGGTTTAGCCATGGCTGGTCAGGACAACAAAGCCAGAGTTTTATCCCTGCCCGCCAGAAACTGCATTTATTACAGGAAGGGTTTTTGCGTGCGTCAGGAAATGCTTAATCCTGGTCTGGATCCAGGCACCAGATGCAGGGTTTTAACCATTCTGGAAAGCAATTTTGATCATCTTCTGCAGCAGGCTGAAAACTTTGAACTGACCCGGGAGCAGGTTTACAGCCTCTGGCGGCAGCGGATGGGGGAATCCGTGAGCTGGGAGAGCTATTGTGCTCTTTATGAACCCTGCTCCATGGAAGACGATCGCTGTGCTTTTCTGCTGGGCAATGCCTGTTACAGGATGTTTCCCGGGTGCCCGGGAATCTGCAGGTTTTATGTTGTTTACCGGGCCAAAAAAAATGTTGAGAGTTAGGCGCTATTTGCATATTAATAACTGGATGCAGTCGATTTCCGGCCGGTGTCCGGGAGCTTTTCATGAGGCCAAAAATGGCTGCATCTGTCAGGCAGTATGTCAAATCCAGCATGATGGATGATGATTTGAGAGTTATAAGCAGTTTGAGATTCACAGGCATTCCCCCTGGAACAAAACCTGGACCAGATGTTTCAGCAGCGTAACAGTTCAGCCATCTGCATGAGGCACGGCTTCCTGCCCGGATGCGGCGCCCGGAAGGGGAACGGCTTTCCCAGCGCTTGTTTTTTCTAAGTCTGTTTCTTACATTAACCTGAAAACAAGCGCTGGGATGCGCTGCTTTCCTTAAAACAGGCTGAACTGTTACTCAGCAGTTTTTGTTTTGCCTGTGGTTCAGGCTTTTGCCGGACCAAGCCCCAGAAACCAACTTCAACAGCTTTTGCCAGCAGGCTGACAAGGAATTCATGTTCAACCCGGACAACTCCTCGGTAATTCATTTCCCTTTCATGTTTGAAGAACTGGTGCCAGAGGAACTGCGCAGCAGAGCCATGTTCCTGAACCCGGGACTGGGGGAACAGGGGCGGCGGTTCTTTACGCCGTCCAATCTGGTTCTGGACAGTAAGCAGGCTCACAATTATCTGGAGTGGTGCTCAAGCTTTGGCAGGCAGTTCAGAAAGCCCTCGGATATGGCCTGCCTTGGGGCCCGCGGCCCGGAAAATTTTTATTCAGAGACCACCATGTCCATTCGCTGGCAATTGTCAACATATGATGACCAGGCGGATGATGATTCAGATGCCCGGGGCCTGCTTAAGGCTCAGCAGCTGCTCCTTCTGGAATATTTTCTTGAAGAGAAGCTGGTGGATCTGAAAACTATAGACCAGCAGTTAGGGGCTTCATGGAAGGATTTTGATCAATGCGTGGGTGTTGAGCATGCAGGTGAATCTTTCTTTCAGGCTGACCGGGCTTCCCTGGCCAGGAAGGTGGATTTTGCCCGGTGGCCCAGGCTGTTATGGGCCTTTGCTCAGTTTGTGCCTGAGGATTCGTTTCTGCTGGTGGCAAATCCTGAATTAGCCCAAGAGATGATGGAAGCCGGACTGGTGCTGGAAAAACTGGTGGACGATTTTCATCAGGCAGGCAGAGATCATTCACCTCGGTCTCATCTGGCCCGCCTGAACCCTGGAGGCAGGGACCAGTATCTGAAGATGATTCAGCAGCCCATGCAGTTCATCATCATGGAAACATCCGGCTGAGATCCAGGAATTCTCTTTACTGCACAGATTCAAGGAGGAATCATGATCAAGGAAAATATCGGGAGCAAAATCAAAAAATTCAGAGAGCTGGAGGAAATCAGACTGGAAGAACTGGCTGACAGAAGCGGTCTGGATCAGAATTATATCCAGAGCCTGGAAGAGGGACAAATGCAGCCTGCTCTGGGGCCTCTGCTGAAGATTTCCAGAGCCTTGGGCACCAGGCTGGGCACGTTTCTTGACGATACCATTACCCAGGATCCCCTGGTGGTCCGTCTGAAGGAAAGAGAAGAGGAAAAAAGTCTTTTAAAGGGTGTGGATAAGCCTGAAGCACTTCGATTCTTTTCCCTGGGCAGGGGCAAGAGCGATCGGCACATGGAACCTTTTTATATTGAGATCTTTCCAGAATCCGCTGAACAGAACACATTGTCTTCTCATGAGGGAGAAGAATTTATTGTTGTAGTTTCTGGACAAGTGCAGGTGAAATACGGTCAGGAAATTTACGTATTGAAACCTGGGGACAGTATTTACTATAACTCAGTGGTGCCCCATCATGTTTCCGTCCTGAATCAGGAAAAGGCGGAGATCTATGCAGTGCTTTATTTCCCTGAATAAATTAACTCGTAACAGTTCAGCCATTTGAACGTGGCAGGGGGACTGGCTCTCCCAGCGCTTGTTTTTTTAAGTCTGTGTTTACATAAAAAAAAGCGCTGGGGTGCCTGTCCCCTGCTTTCCTTGAAAAGGGCCAAACTGTTACATTGTTTTACAGTTTAAGACCCAAAAGTCAGAATAAACCCGGGCTTGTCAATCCGGTTTATTGCTGAATTATTCCTGCCTGGACTTTTACAGGCTGAACTGTTCTGGCATTTTATTGTTCAATTTCAATTAGTCTGGAGAAGAAAAAATGACTGAAACTCCCCTGCGGGAGATTACCCTGGGACAGCTGCTGGACGAGGCAACAGGAAATTATCCTGACAGTGAAGCTGTGATTTATGTGGATCGTGACTACAGGCTTACCTATCAGGAACTTTCCGAATTTGTGGATCAACTGGCCAGAGGGCTGATGGCCCTGGGGGTCAGGAAGGGGGAAAAAGTCGCCATCTGGGCCACCAATGTTCCCCACTGGGTGGCTTTTCAGTTTGCCACGGCCAGAATAGGGGCAGTGCTGCTCACTGTGAATACCTATTACAAAGAACATGAAATAGCCTATCTGCTCAAGCAGTCAGAATGTGAAAATCTGGTCATAATTGATGGTTTCCGGGATACTGACTACGTCCAGACCATATACGGGCTGATTCCGGAACTCAAAAACCAGCCCAGAGGGTATCTGAAAAGCAGAGAATTCCCTTGCCTGCGCAGGATGATTTTTCTGGGCCATGAAAAGCACAGGGGGATGTATTCTCTGCCTGAGGTGACAGCTCTGGGAGACACTGTTTCCAGAGCTGATTATGAGGCCAGGAAGGACACTGTTGATCCTCATGACGTGGTTAACATGCAGTACACTTCCGGAACCACAGGTTTTCCCAAAGGGGTGATGCTGACCCATTACAGCATTGTGAACAATGGGTTCTGGATTGGTGAACACCAGAAGCTTACCCCTGAAGACAGGATATGTCTGCCGGTACCGCTTTTTCACTGTTTTGGCTGCGTCCTGGGGGTGCTGGCCGGGATAAGTCATGCCTCCACCCTGGTGATTCTGGAAAGCTTTAATCCCCTGATGGTCATGACAGCTGTGGAGACTGAAAAATGCACCGCCCTCTACGGGGTGCCCACCATGTTCATTGCTGTACTTGAACACAGGTCCTTTGCAAAGTTTGATTTTTCTTCACTGCGAACCGGGATCATGGCCGGATCGCCCTGTCCCATCCAGGTCATGCGCCAGGTCATTGACAAGATGCATATGAAGGACATTACCATCTGTTATGGACTTACAGAGGCCTCGCCGGTAATTACCCAGACCAGGACTGATGATGACATCCAAAAAAGGGTGGAGACTGTGGGCCGTCCCATGCCGGAAATTGAAGTCAGGCTGGTTGATCCTGACACAGGTCTTGATGTTCCTCCCGGAGAACAGGGTGAAGTCTGCTGCCGGGGCTACAATGTGATGAAAGGATACTATAATATGCCTGAAGAAACAGCATCAACCATTGATCAGGACGGCTGGCTTCATTCCGGAGACATGGGGGTGATGGACTCTGAGGGATACCTGACCATTACCGGAAGACTGAAGGATATGATCATCCGGGGCGGTGAAAATATTTATCCCAGAGAGATTGAGGAGTTTCTGTATACTCTGGAGGGTGTTCAGGATGTTCAGGTGGTGGGAGTCCCCAGCCAGAAGTACGGAGAAGAAGTCGGCGCTTTCATTGTTCTGAAACAGGGTGCCGGCCTGGAGCCTGAGGACGTCAGGGATTTCTGCCGGGGAAAAATTGCCAGATATAAGATTCCCACACATGTGGCTTTTGTTGACCATTATCCCATGACTGCCAGCGGCAAGGTCCAGAAATTCAAACTCAGGGAACTGGCCGGGGAATATTTTGCCCGGCAGGAATAACGGCCTAAGGGAGGAATCGGCTTGTCTGAATGCAATCCAGCTGTAAAGGATGAGACCTTTAAAAATATCAAGGGTGTTATTTTCGACTGCGACGGGGTGCTTTTTGATTCACGAGATGTGAACATCAGGTTCTACAACCAGATCAGGCATCATTTTTATCTCCCTGATATGACCCCTGAACAGGAGGAATTCGTGCACATGCATTCTGTGCAGGATTCCCTGGAACATATCCTGCCCCAGGGTTTTGAAAAGGAACTGCCCAGGCTTAGGGAAAAACTGGATTACACCCAGCTTCTTGATTATATGCGCATGGAAGAAGGGCTGGTGGATCTTCTGGAGCTTCTTCTGGAAAACAGGTTCAAGATAGCCATAAACACTAACCGGACCAATACCATGGGGTTGTTGCTGTCCAGATTTGACCTGGAGCGTTTTTTCAATCCTGTGGTCACTGCTGCTGATGTACAGCGGCCCAAGCCCCATCCTGAAAGCCTGTTTAAAATTCTGGATCACTGGTCCCTGGAGCCCGGGGATGTGGTGTTCATCGGAGACTCAGTGGTGGATCAGAGCACAGCTCAGGGCGCGGAAGTCCCGTTCTGGGCCTATAAAAACCAAGAACTTGAAGGACGGATGCTGATTCCTGACTTCAGGGTGCTGCGCGAGTATTTTAACTGCAACCTGAAATCATGATGAATCAGTTGTAACCGTTCAGGGGGTCCTCAATGTTGAAGTTGGCAGACCGGCATGGGGACTGTCCCTGGGCTTTGTACTAACTGTATAGGTGCAATTATATTTCGCGCTGGTAATTATTTTATTAGTGCAGGAAGTGGCTTGCGGGGACTGCCCCCATGCCGGTTCCCGCGCCCCCTGAACGGTTATAATCAGTTTTCCCAGGAGGAATAATGTTTGTTTTCAGTAATTTTTTGACTGCGGTCATCACCGTGGCAGACACTCTTTTATCTCTTTATTTCTGGATTGTGATTATTTCAGCTTTGTTGTCCTGGGTCAATCCGGATCCGTACAATCCCATTGTCCGAATTTTGCGCAACCTGACAGAACCTGTGTTTTACAGGATCCGGAGGTGGATTCCCTTTGTCACTTTCAGCGGGATTGATCTGTCACCAGTGGTGCTCTTGATCGGTATTCAATTTGTGCGCATGTTTTTGATTCAGAGTCTGTTTCAGATGGCTGCCCGGATTGGTTAATCCCTGACAAACCCTTATTTCAAGGCGGTTGATGATATGGATCTGTCCAAAATTGATATCCTGAACAAGAATTTTTCCACCTCGTTTCTGGGATACCGCAAACAGGACGTGGAGGTCTTTCTTCAAGAGCTGGCTGATTATGTGGGGGCCATGGCAGAAAAAGAAATGAATCTGGAAAATAATATAAAAATACTTGAAGAAAAGCTGGATGAGTATAAGAGTAGAGAAAATATGCTTCAGCAGACCCTGATCACCACTCAGAAGATGAGTGATGACATAAAGGCCAATGCCCAGAAACAGGCCAAACTTATGGTCAAGGATGCCCAGTCCAAGGCTGAGGAGATTCTCAGGCATGCCCACAAGCGACTGGCCCAGATTCATGAAGATATTTCCGAATTGAAAAAGCAGCGCGCTCATTTTGAAATCAAGCTCAGATCAATTGTAGAATCTCATCTGAAACTGCTTGATTCTCAGGATGAGGAAAATCTGCATCTGGAAGAAGCCGAATCAAAGCTTAAGTTTTTGCAGAAAACCTGATTGCTGGTAACAGGTTAGCCATTTGCATGAGACACTGGGACAGGCGTTCCCTGCGCCTGTTTTTTTCAGGCCTGTTTCTTACATGAGCCAGAAAAATGCGCTGGAATGCCTGTCCCCTGCGCCCTTAAAAAGGTCTAAACTGTTACGGTCCAGGGGCTTTTTTTGAAAGATTCAGAATGCATATCTTGAGAGTTAAAAGTTAAAGGTAAAGATAAAGAAATCAGGCTGTTGAAGCTGAT
>CAZHCY010000029.1:0-13894 GCA_964531185.1 uncultured Desulfovibrionales bacterium
CGCCGCGTTCAATTTTGCTCAGATAGGAATGATGGATGCCCATGCGCCTGGCCACGGCCCTGATGGAATATCCGGAATATCTGGCATTCAGGCTTTGACGCCGCTTTCTGATGTAGGTTCCAAGGCTTTCCATGTGGCTATATTATAGTAGCCAGCAGGGATAGATCAAGTCTTTTTAAGCATAAGCTTGAGAAAATGAAACTAAAAAATCAGGTTTAATGGTCTTCCGGAGGGGGATAAAAGGGGATCTCAAAAAAGAATGTGGTGCCCTGGTCCACCTGGCTGGAGATCTCAATGCTTCCTCCCAGGATCTCAATATTTCTTTTGACCAGGGCCAGGCCCAGGCCGGCTCCTTCAAACTCTCTGGTGTAAACGTCAAAACCCTGTTCAAAGGGCTTGAAAACTTTTTTTAGATTGTTCCGGGGGATGCCTATTCCGGTATCCTGGACCTGAAAACAGATCTTTACGGCATTGGAGGGCTGTTCCTGGGAAGGATAGGCCTGGACAGTGACCCGGCCCTGTCTGGTAAATTTTATGCCGTTGCCCACCAGGTGAAAAAGGACCTGCTCCAGTCTCAGCCGGTCTCCGAAAAGCAGATCAGGTATCTGCTGATGACAGCTGATTTCCAGCTTAAGGTTTTTTCTGTGGCTGCGGGCATGAACAGCATGCGAATCTGTTCCAGGACTGAAGCCAAGGTAAAGAGTTCCGGGTGCAGAGCAGGGCTTTCATGCTCTATTCTGGACAGCTCCAGGATGTCGGTCAGAAGCCTGGTCAAGCGGTCAGAAGCGGTCAGAGCCAGGTTAATAAATTCCTCCTGTTCCTGGTCCAGGGAAGTGTTCTTCAGGATCTGCATCATGCCCATGATGCCGTTCAAAGGGGTCCTGATTTCGTGGCTCATATTGGCCAGAAATTCGCTCTTGCTTCTGGCTGAAGCGCGGGCTTGGTCCCTGGCCCTGGTCAGCTCGTTCTGAAATTCCCTGAGTTCGGTGATGTCCCGGACAATGCCCACAGCCTGCCAGTGTCCGTCCAGCCTGACCGAAGACAGAGACAGGGCAACAGGAAAGGTTCGGCCCCGGCTGTCCAGGGCTTCAAGCTCCACGGTTCTGCCCACGGCATTGCCATGACCTGTTTCCGCAAAATGGGGGAAGTTTTCCCTGTAGGCCTTATGATATTTTTTTGGGGCCAGGAGATGATGCAGGTCTCTGCCCAGGGCCTGTTCCGGGGTATAGCCGAAAATCTCCACTGCCTTGGGGTTCCAGAAGCTGATCAGACCCTGGTGGTCCATCATGATGATGGCGTCATGGGCCGAGGTGGTAATGGCCCTTAATCTGGCTTCATTCTTTTGCAGCTTTTCCAGGGCCTGTTTTTCCCGGGTAATGTCGCTCATGGCCATTCTGCAGACCGGGCCCTGATCCAGGGTCTGAAAAGCAGCCTCCAGCCTGACCCAGATCTGCCCGGCCTGAGCCTGGGCCAGCCTGGATTCCCAGGTCTGTGCGGCCTGAGTCTGAAAGACCCTGGTAATTCTCTGATGAAAGAGATGATGATCTTCTCTGGCGATGAAGCGGATAAACGGGGTGTCCAGCACCTGTGTCCTGTCCCTGCCCAGAATGGATACTGCTTTAAGGTTGGCCTGCTCGACAATGCCCCGTTGATTCAGGGTTATATAACCCATGGGAGCCATTTCATAGAGGTCAAAATATCCGGCCCTGGCTTCTTCCAGCTCATTTCTGGTCCGGATAAGTTCAGTGTTCTGCATTTCCAGCTGAATCTGCTGAATACGCAGCTCTTCTACTGTTGCTGAGATCTGTTCCAGGGTCATGGCTTTGATCCGGGCCGGATCCAGCTCATCAAGCTGAAGCCGGGCCTTTTTCCTGAGGGCGGCTAGGTGTTGTGGAAAATGGATTTCAGAGGACATGAAATATTTTTTAATAATTTTTAATTTTCAGCACGGTTCAGCAAGCTTATCACTATCCTTTTACATAAAATGAGCTGGCCATCAAGCCTGTTTTTAAAAAAAGGTTATTTCCGGGTTTGAGCCAGAGGCATTTTTGCTTCCAGCCGTCCTGCTTCTTCTTCTGTTTTGGTCAGGGTCATGGCCCCGCCCAGGGCCTGCAGGAGCTGTCCGGCCACCACTGGAGCCAGGCCCAGGGTCTGGGCCAAAGAGGCTGATCTCACCGGTGATTCCAGTTCAAAGAATTCCCCGACCTCCCGGGAGGACAAGGACAGATTGTCCACAGTTATGACAAGTTTCAGAAAATTGTCCCCGGGCTGGAGTTTGATGTTCAAAGGGTCAGGGCGGTGAGAAAAGGCTGCTCCCAGATGGATAAAGGTATGCACAACTTTTTTGAGCAGGGCTGGGTCGCCTTTCAGGACAAACCCGCCAGGGTCTGGATCAGAACCAATGGAAATCCGCACCTGATCCTGAAAGGACTGAACTTCTTTGAGCAGTTCTGAAAAATCTTGGTTGGCAGAGGTTTCCGTTTCCAGGCTGTCCATGCCGGCCAGGAGGGTGGCGTCTTCAATGAGATTCATAAGCCGCCTGCTGCTCTGGTGAAACAGCTCTTGGTAAGTTTTTCTTTCCGGGGTTTCCGGACAGATATCCAGGATGATTTCGGTCATGCCCAGGACGCCGTTGGCCGGGGTTCTTATTTCATGGGAAATCATGTGCAGAAAATTATCCTTGACCCTGTCCACCTGCCTGAGCTTTTCATGGGCCTGGCTGAGCTCTCTGGTGCGTTCCTGAACCATCTGTTCCAGGTTCTGGTTCTGGGCTTCCAGTTTTTCCTGCAGAAACCTGATTTTAAGGTGGGTATCCACCCGGGCATAGACTTCGTCAGGCTCAAAGGGTTTGGTGACGTAATCCACTCCGCCCACGGAAAAGGCCTTGATTTTGTCTGTGGTTTCTCCCAGGGCGCTGATGAAGATGATGGGGATTTCCATGAGCAGTTCGTCCTGCTTGAACTTCTGGCAGACCTGGTAACCGTCCATGTCCGGCATTTTGATGTCCAGAAGAATCAGGTCCGGAGGTTTTCTGACGGCTGCCTTGAAGGCCAGCTGTCCGCTGGGAAAGGCCACCACCTTGAAGCCTTTGCTTTCCAGCATTTCCTGAAGCAGCCCCAGGTTGGCCGGGGTGTCGTCTATAATCATGATGGTGGTTTTAGAATTGCTGGTCATGTATTGCTCCTGAGGGATAATATTTTTTCCATTTGTTCATATTCATAGTTTTCTGCCAGGGTGTAAAGGGTCTGGGCTGCGCCAGGGGCAATACTTTCCAGTTCCTGGATTGTTTCTTTGAGACTTTTGATATCCCCCTGGCTGACAGCCAAGAGCAGTTTGTGTCTCAGACTGTCCGGGATTTCAGCCTGATCGTCTGTATAAGCCTCAGAATCAGGGCCATCCGGGATCTCTTCTTCAAGGACATTATATTCCAGCCCCAGGTGGCTGCAGATGAGTTTTATAAGTTCATCCGGCTGAAAAGGCTTTCTCAGGTAGTCGTCCACTCCAGTGGCCATGACCTCCCTGCGGCTATCCTCAAAAGCGCTGGCAGTAACAGCTATTATCAGGGATTTTTGTTCCTGGTCCAGGGCCTTGATTTTTCTGGTGGCTTCATACCCGTCCATGACCGGCATGCGCATGTCCATGAGAATGACCTCAGGCCGGGACTGTTTGAAAATATCCAGGGCCTGCAGCCCGTTTTCAGCTTCCATGACCTGAAAGCCCAGGGGCTCAAGAAGGGTTGTCAGCAAGGAACGGTTATCCTCCCGGTCATCCACCACCAAAACCCTGACCTCTTTCTGGCCCGGTTTAAGGCCTGTTATCCTGGGCGACTGATTATTAGAAGGGGTTTCCACAGGGCCCCGGGCCTTTTCCACAGGCAGGGTCAGTCTGAAGCAGCTGCCCTGGCCCACCTGACTGCTGACCTCCAGCCGGCCGCCCAGCAGGGAGGCGTATTTGCTGCTTATGGCCAGGCCCAGGCCGGTACCGCCTTGCCGCAAGCCTTCAGCAGCCTGATAAAAGGGATTAAACAGTCCTTCCTGTTCGTCTTCCGGGATGCCCGGCCCGGAATCTTCAACTTCCACCACAAGACGCAGACAATCCCTTTGGCAGCGGTGGTGCTTTTCCAGCGGCTCTGTCTTGATCCTCAGGGCTACCCCGCCCTGATTGGTGAATTTGACGGCATTGGCCAGCAGATTGGACAGGATCTGTCTGATCAGGCCCTGGTCGGAATGTATGCCGGAAACCAGGTCCGGACTCATATCCATGATAAACTGCAGATTTTTGCCCTGGGCCCTGGAGCTGAAAATGAGCTCCAGATCGGTGAGAAGATGCGTCAGGGAAAAATCATCAGGTTCAGGCACCAGGCGGCCGGCCTCGATCTTGGACATGTCCAGGATATCATTTATCAAAGACAGCATGTGCTTGCCGGCTCGGATGATGGTTTTTACCTGTCCGGCCTGTTTCAGGCCCAGGGAGGCATCCCGCTCCAGGAGATGGGCAAAGCCCAGGATGGCGTTCATGGGGGTTCGGATCTCATGGCTCATATTGGCCAGAAACATGCTCTTGGCCCGGTTGGCGGCTTCAGCCCTGATTCTGGCCTCCCGGAGCTGTTCATTTTTTTCTTCCATTTCCAGGGCAAATTCCCTGATTTTCTGTTCTGCATGCTTGCGGTCGGTGATTTCCCGGTTGCTCCCCCTCCGGCCCAGAAATTCTCCTTCATCAGAGTAAACCGGCTGGCAGGAATGGGAGATCCACACTTCCCGGCCCTGTCTGGTGGTGATCCGGAAATCCAATTCATAATGGGCGTTTATCTGGAAGTCATGGGAATCATGGAACATGCACCTGACTTTGTTTCTGTCTTCAGGATGGATGATTCTGGTCATGAGTCCGGGATCGTTTCGGAACTCTTCAGGGCTGTAGCCTGTGATTCGCCGGCAGGAGGGGGAAATGTATTCCAGCCGGCCTTCAGGATTTTCCCAGTATTCCCAGTCATAGGTGAAGTCAGCCACGGTTTTGTATTTCCCGGTGCTGACCTTAAGGGTTTCCAGGGTGCGGGAATAAAGATCCTTGAGTCTCAGGCAGTAATCTATGAGTTCCTGCCTGGTCATGGATTCCGGGGCCTTGCTCCAGTTACTGTCCTGATAGATCAAGTCACTGATATCGGTCATGGATAATCCTGAATTTTTCATGGATGTTCAGAAAAATGTCCACCAGGTCCGGATCAAAATGCGAACCTGAACCCTGCTGTATGATCTTTACGCTCTCTTCATGGCTGAAGGGTTTTTTGTAGGGCCTGGAGGAGCGCAGGGCGTCGTACACATCGGCCAGGGCCATTATCCTGGCGCTCAGCGGAATGTCACCTTTGCTCAGCTGGTCTGGATAGCCTGAGCCGTCCCATTTTTCATGATGGGATCTGGCAATGTCGATGCCCATGTTTAAAAAAGTATTGCCTGGATACTTTTCCCTGGCCTTGACCAGGGTCTTTTCCCCAATGATGACATGGGACTTCATCTTTTCAAATTCATTTTTGCTGAGTTTCCCGGGTTTGAGCAGGATGCTGTCCGGGATGCCGAACTTGCCGATGTCGTGCAGGGGAGCGGCCTGGTAGATATTGTCCACGAATTGCTTGTCCACCCGGCTGTAGAAGCGGGGGTTCTGCATCATTTCCCCGGCCAGCAGCCGGCAGTAGTTACGGGTGCGTTTAATGTGCCCGCCGGTTTCCACGTCCCTGGATTCCACCAGTTCAGACAGCGCATGGATGGTGGCCAGCTGGGATTCGGAAATCTCCCTGACCTTTTCCTCCACCATCTGTTCCAGCTTCTGATTGTGCCTTTCCAGTTCATGCTGCAGGGTGCGCATCCGGATATGGGTGGCCACCCTGGCCTGGACCTCCTGTTCCTGAAAGGGCTTGGTAATGTAGTCCACCCCGCCCAGGGAAAAGGCCTTGAGTTTGTCCTGGGTTTCACTGAGGGCACTGATGAAAATTACCGGGATCCGGGCCAGGACATCCACCTGTTTTAATCTGGAACAGACTTCAAAACCGTCCATCTCCGGCATCTTAATGTCCAGAAGGATGAGATCCGGAGCCTGTTTGGCAGCGGCCCTCAGGGCCAGGCTGCCCCTGGGAAAGGCCACAACCCTGTATCCGGTCTGTTCCAGTATTTCCTGAAGCAGCCCCAGATTGGCCGGGGTATCGTCAATGATCATGATGGTTGCCTGGCCTGACTGCTTGTTCATAATTGTTCCTCGGCCCGGGAAATAATCCTGTCCAGTTCCTGGTAATCGTATGCTCCGGCCAGTTTTTGCATGAGTGAAGCGCTGTCCGGATCAATTCCGGCCAGTTCCTTGAGGTTTTTTCTGAAATCGGCCATGTCCCCGTCATCCAGGGTCTGGCGCAAAGCCTGGATGATGTGCCCGGGCCACTCCTCTGATCTGTTTTCCTGAGCCTTTTCAGGTTTCTCAGGTGCATCAGCCTCGGAATGCCTGATGTATTCATATTCAAGGCCCAGTTCCCGCCCGAGAATTTCCAGAAGTTCATGAGGTTCAAAGGGTTTGCTCAGAAAATAGTCCGCCCCGCAGTTCAGGGCCTCATCCTTTGTGCTGGTGGTGGCATGGGCTGTAATGGCAATGATCAGGGGTTTGACCCTGTTTTCATTCCTTCTGACGGATTTGGTGGCCTGGCAGCCGTTTAGGCCGGGCATGCGCATATTCATGAGGATGACCTGGGGATGCCATTTTTTAAAGACCTCTAAGGCTTGATGCCCGTCCTGGGCCTCCTGGACCACGAAGCCCAGGGGTTTGAGCAGGGCGGTGAGGTAGGCCCGGTTGTACCAGGAATCGTCAACCAGAAGGACCCTGGGTGGCGAATAGCCGGGCTTTATGCCTGTTGCGCATGGAGGCTTGGTGGCGGACCTTTCCGGCCGGGACAGGGCTTTTTGCACCGGCAGGGCCAAAGAGAAGGTGCTGCCCTGGCCCGGAGTGCTTTCCACTTCTATATCTCCGCCCAGAAATCTGGCATATTCCCGGCTGATGGACAGGCCCAGGCCGGTGCCCCCCTGTCTGTGACCTTCCATGGTCTGCTGGAACGGCTTAAAAAGGAATTCAAGTTCCTTGCGGTCAATCCCCGGCCCGGTGTCAGTGACGCTGATGCATATCCGGTCTTGCCCTCCGGGACAAAAGGCCCGGATGTCCACCCGGCCGCTGTCAGTGAATTTGACCGCGTTGCCCAGGAGATTGATGAGGATCTGCCTGAGCATACCCTGGTCTGTGCGGATGAACCCGGGCAACCCGGAATCCTCCTCCAGCCCGAGCTCAAGCCCCTTGATCCTGGCCCTGCTTTGAAACATGAGGGTAATGTCTTCCAGAAGGGCGGACAGGCTGAAATCCTCCGGCTTTGTTTCCATGCGGCCGGCCTCGATTCTGGACATGTCCAGGATGTCGTTGATGATGCCCAGAAGATGGCTGCCGCTTCTGGAGATGATTTTTACATGCTCTTTCTGCTGGGCGGTGAGCGCGGCGTCTCTTTGCAGAATCTGGGCAAAGCCCAGCACAGCGTTCAAAGGAGTGCGGATTTCATGGCTCATATTGGCCAGGAACATGCTTTTGGCCCGGTTGGCTGATTCGGCTTTTTTTCTGGCCTGGACCAGCTCCTGCCTGGCCTCTTCCAGTTCGGTGATGTCTATGGATACGCCCAGGGTGGCCTTTTCTCCGTGCAGTTCAAAGGGATGGACCGTGAACAGGGCCGGGAACTCCCGGCCGTTTTTGCGCACCAGGCGGACCTGCCCCCTCCAGGATGAATTCTGCTGGAGTCTGTTTAAGATTTCAGTAAATATTTCCTGATCCGAGCTGGAGTGGAGCATCTGGATCGGCTTGCCCAGGATTTCCTCCCTGGAATAGCCGAAAATAATTTCCGATCCCGGGCTGAACTCGCGGATGGTATTGTTGCCGTCCGGGTTGCAGTCGGTAATGATAAAGGACACCTCCTGACTGGCCTGAAAAATGGACTGCAGGGTTTCCTGCTTGTTTTTCAGCTCGGTAATGTCCCGGCCTACTCCCTGTATTTCCACTATATTTCCTTTTTCATCCAGGATGGAGTTGTCTTCCCAGTGCAGCCAGCGCCAGCCGCTTACGGTCATGGCCCGCTGCTCCATCTGGGCCCTGTAGGGAGGCTTTTTAAGACCCTCCATGGCCTTGAGGGTCGGTTCAATATCATCCTCATGCACCAGGGGGGTGAAGGATTGTCCAATGAGTTCTTCCCTGGTCTTGCCAAAAGTCCGGCAATAAGTGTCATTGACATAGGTCAGCCTGTTTTCCGGATCCACCCGGACAATGAGATCGTTCTGGGATTCCACCAGGGCCCGGTATCTTTTTTCGCTTTCCTGCAGGGCTTCCTGGGCCAGTTTCTGCTCAGTAATGTCCCGGCCCACGGCCTGAATCTCCGAAGGCTTGCCCTGGGAATCAAAAAAGGCCTGGTCTGTCCAATGCTGCCAGCGGACCTCCCCGGAAGGCATGATCACCCTGTGTTCATAGCTGACCTGGGGTTTTTCCGGACAAAGAGAGGTAAACATCCTGTAGACCAGGTTCTTGTCCTGGTCATGGATCAGGGGGGTGAAGCGCCGGCCCAGGAGTTCATCCCGGGTTTTGCCGAAATAGCGGCAATAGGCTTCATTGACAAAGGTCAGGGTCCCGTCGGGCAGAAATCTGCAGATGAGTTCGGTCTGGTTTTCCACCACCTCCCTTAGCTGGTGTTCCTTGATCTCCAGGTTCTGCCGGGTGCGGACCTGGTCGGTGATATCTTCAAAGATGCCCAGAATTCCGGTTATGCGGTCCTGCTCATCCCGGTAAGGGACCTTGATGGTCCTGACCCAGCGATCCAGCAGGCCTCCATTGAATTTTTCCTCGAATTCCATGATCTTTCCGGTTTTTATGACCTCCATGTCGTCCCGGCGGTATTTTTGGGCCAGTTCATCTGGAATGAAGTCGTGATCGGTTTTGCCGATTATTTCTTCAGGGGAACCCAGACCGAAGTCCCGGGCCAGATTGCTGTTGCAGAACAGAAAGCGATGGCTTCTGTCCTTGATGAAAATTTTCTGGGGCAGATGTTCCACCAGGCTTCTGAACCTGACCTCGCTCTTTTCCAGGGCCTTTCTGTCCTGGAGGGATCTGATTCTGGTCAGCCCCATCTCTCCGATCATGGAGGCCAGTCTGCTGATGAAGGACAGAGCAGCTTCAAAGGATTCCCGGCTGACCACAGGTACCCGGTCCAGGGCCAGGAGATAGGCCTTGAGGTCATAGCCGTATTTTTCCGCCTGACGGGTGAAGAAATCCCGGTCCGGCTTCTGGAACAGGACCTGGCCGGTGAATACGTCGGCTGCATGCACATCTGCAATAAAGACCGGGGCTGCTCCGTCAATAAGGCCGTTGCCGCACTGGCGGAAGTTGATCTGACCCGGAGTTTCCAGGCTTTGGGTGAGTTCCTGGTTGCTCTTGAGGCAAACTTCCCGGGAACCGGGATGGACCCGGTGAAAATCAAGGCAGATATCCCTCCAGCCGGTGTGGATCAGGAGCTTGTGCTCAGGTACGGTCATAATGCCTGCTGTAAAACCCGTGGCCCGGGAAAAATCGGAAAAAAGCACCTGGAGCTGATCAAGGTCCACCAGGTCTTCAAACTTATATTCCGCCTCTGTGAGGCTCTTGCTGATATCTTTCATGGACTGCTGCATTGGCTGAGGTAAAATATTTATTGATGAACAGGCAAAAGTTCTGTCTTTTCAAGGGGCTGCAAAGCAGCAGGTCAAGGGTGCGCCTGCTCAGTGTCTGCTGTCCTTTACCCTGGGCATAACAGGGACAGGGTCAGGCAGCTGGATGTTCAAACCTGATGAATATGATGGTGTTTATCATATGGTAGCCAGATAAACAGGAGCAAGGAAAATTTTCAAGCTGCCGGCTGTGGAGGAAATTTTGGATGAACCTGCTGAAAATTCGTTCTTATCTATATGTCCGTACATCCGTGGTTCAGCTCGCCCCGGGCCATTTTTTCCCAGTCCTTGAGCCTGCCGGTGAGGTGCAGGGCGTTCAGATAATCAAAGCTGTACTGGGGCAGATTGTAGCCTGGATTGAAGATGTTGTAGCGTCTTTCCAGCACATTGGCGGCATGAGTCACGGTCAGGGCCCGCAGACCAGGCTGGGACTGGGAGGGCTGATGATGAAAGGTCACAGCCTCCACAATATCATCTGGAAACCCCCAGACGCCCAGCAGGTATCCGCCCACCTGGGAATGGCTGGTGCCAAGAACCAGATTCTCGGCTTCCTGGACTGAAATTTTCCTGTTTCTGATCCGGTCCAGGATGGTGTTGTATTCCTCAGGCAGCTGGCTGGCCAGGATGAGCTTGCCTATGTCATGAAAAAGGCCTGCAAAATAGCAGTCTTCTGCGTATTCTTTGGGCAGGCCTTCCAGTATGGCCAGTTTCTGGGCCAGATTAGCCGTGCACAGACAGTGTTCCCAGAGTTTTTTCAGGGAAAACCCGGGTACATTGGTCAGATCATATACGCTGAAAATATGCACGGACAGAATCAGGGCCTTGACGATTTTTATACCCAGAAGGATCACGGCCTGTTCCATGCTGACAATATGCCGGCAGAACCCGAAAAATGAAGAGTTGACCAGCTTGAGAAGTTTGGCGCTCATGCCGATGTCCATGGAAATGATCCGGGCCAGGACTTTGATGTCCGGATCCTTTTTTTCAAGCTCTTCAGTCAGCTGCTGATAGAGGTCCGGCAGGGCCGGAAGGGTGTCCAGGCTGGAAATCACTGCTTTGACCGGATGGCCGTTGATCTGCTCTCTGACCTTCAGGGCCCTTTGAATGGCGGACTTGATGGCCTGGGCCGAACTTGGCTTGGATATGTACTGATGGGCCGGAAGCACTGCCTGGTAGACCACGTCCAGATCCGAGTGGCCGGACAGGACCATGCGGATGGTCTCAGGCCACTGCTTCATGACCCTGGTCAGCAGCTCGCCTCCGTCCATTCCAGGCATTCTCATGTCCGTGATCATCACATCCACTGCCTGGCCGGACATGATTTTCAGAGCCTCTTCCGCGCTCCGGGCAAAGAGCATGTTCCATTCATGGCGCATGGGACGCAGCATTCTTCTGATGCCGTTTAATACCTTTTCTTCATCATCCACAAAAAGAATGCTGATCATGTGTTCTGCCCCTGATGGTGATTACGGGGTAAAGTGACTGTAAAGGCGGATCCCTGACCAGGGGTGGACTGAAAACTGATACTGCCCTGGTGCTTGTCCACCACAATGGAATAAGCCAGGGCCAGGCCCTGGCCTGTGCCCTGGCCCACAGGCTTGGTGGTGAAGAATTGTTCAAAGATCCGGCCCTGGATTTCAGGGGGAATCCCGGTCCCGTTGTCAGAAATTTTTATTCTGGCTGCTTCATGATCTGCGCTGATCTCAATATGAATAAGCCCTTTTCTGCCGCTGGAGCCCACTTTTTCTTTTATGGCGTGGGCTGCATTGACAATCAGGTTCAGAAACACCTGGTTCAGATCATTGGGATATCCGGGCACTGAGGGCATGTCAGGTTCACAGGTGGTTTTCACTTCTGCCGAGTGTTTCCATTCGTTGCGGGCGATGATTACCGTGTTTTCCAGGGCATCGCAAAGGTCAATGCTGGTCATCTCGTTTTTCTCGCCGGGATGGGAAAACTTTTTCATGGCCCGGACAATATTGCTGATGTGGTCTATGCCCTGCAGGGACTGGTCAATGCTGGCCGGGACTTCCTCCTGCAGAAAGGCATAGTCGGCATCAGCAAGCATTTTTTCAAACTCGCGGGCCGTAAAAAAACCGGAGCTGTCACGATATCTGGACTTGAATTTTTCCAAAAGGGAAAGCAGATCCTGAAAGGATTCCTTGAGAAAGCGGATGTTGTCTCCCACATACTGGGCTGGGGTGTTGATCTCATGGGCAATGCCCGCGGCCAGGGAGCCCACTGCTTCCATTTTCTGGGCATGGGCCAGCTGCATTTCCAGTTCCTTGCGCCGGGAGATGTCGTGGAAAGTGAGAATGGTTTTGGGGTTCTGTTTCTGACCGTTGCTGAAGGCACTGCAAAGCACAGGCACTGATGACCCGTTGGCCGTCTGCAGAGTGTGTTCTTTATCAAAATAGGGCATACGGCGGGCAATGGAGGCAAAGGAAATTTCATTGGCCGGGAACAGACGGGCCATGACTTTATCAAAGTCCTGTCCCTGGATGTCCTGCCCCCGGCAGAAAGCTACGGCCTCGGCATTGGCTCTGGTAATGGTTCTGGAGTCTGTGTCCAGAACCATCATGGCCACCTTCAATGCCTCCAGGACCTGAGACATGGTTCTTTCGTTTTCTGCCAGGGACAGAACAGCCTCTTTCTGCTGGGTAATGTCCTGGCCAATGGACAGATAATGGGTCAGGCCCTGCTGGTCAAACAGGGCCCTGTCCGTCCATCTGAGCCGTCTGATTCCGTCTTCCTCAGTTTCTATTCTATGTTCATAAGTGTTGAAAGGCTGATCTCTGGTAAGCTTTTGAAGATTTTTTCTGGCAGCGGTTCTGTCACTTTCAGGCAGAAATTTCAGCCATTTAACTCCCAGAAGAGCTTCCGGCGTGCTTCTGAAGAAATCCGCATAAGCCCTGTTCACATAGGTCAGGGTGCTGTCCCGGGTAAAGGTGCAGATCATGCTGGGCATATCCTCGGAAAGTCTTCTGAACTTTTCTTCGGACTGTCTGAGCTTTTTTATGGCCAGTTTTCTCTGCTCCAGAATCCTTACTTCTATCTTTTTCAAGCGCAGGGCCAGGTCCATCTGGGCTATGAGGTGAAATTCCTGAAAAGGCTTGCGCAGATATCCGTAAGGCCTGGCCCTGGCCGCCCTGTGCATTATTTCTTCACTGTACTCCGAGGTGAGAAATATGACCGGGATGTCCCAGTTGTTGCGAATGATGGAGGCGGCCCTGATTCCGTCCATCTCTCCCTGCAGATTGATGTCCATGAGCACAAGATCAGGAACATTGTCCGGGATGGTTTCCAGGGCCTTTTCAGCATAGGCCAGGGAATCAGTGACCTTGTAGCTGTTCCTGGTCAGTATCTTGCGCAGCAGACCGGATATGGTTCTGGAATCTTCAACAATGAGCACTCTGGGCATGACAGGCTCCTCTTCAGGGGACTTGGACATAAAACTCTGGTTATCTTAAGGTAGCCAGCATGCGGATGGCAAGTTTATCTGCCAGGACCATGCAAAATTTTTTAGGGCTTGTTTTCTGCCCGTTTTTTTGACAGGCTGAATGCAAATTTTTTTGTGAAGTGCGGTAATGTTCACCATTATTTTGCAATGCTGCCCATAACTTATGCCTTTTGCCGGAGAAAGCCATGAATGATCATAAGGTCCTGTTTGTGGATGATGACCAGAATATTCTGCAGGGATTTAAAAGGATCCTGCGCAAACAATTTCAGGTGGATACAGCCTCCGGTCCTGTCGAGGGAATGAGAGCCATTAACGAAAAAGGACCTTATGCCGTGGTGGTGGCTGATCTGAGAATGCCGGAAATGAGCGGCATCGAGCTCCTGTCCCGGGTCAGAAGTCTTTTTCCGGATACGGTGCGGATAATGCTTACCGGACAGGGAGATCTGGATTCTGCAGTGAAAGCCATCAATGCCGGCAATGTGTTCAGATTTCTGACCAAGCCCTGCTATCCGGCCAACCTGGAAAAGGCCCTCAAGGACGGTATTGAACAGTATCGTCTGATTACGGCTGAAAAAGAGATCATGGAAAAGACGGTCAGCGGCATTACCCAGGTGCTTACTGAGATTTTAGCGTGAGTTTACGAGTTATGAAATTCTAACACCTTAACGCTCTGATATAG
>CAZHCY010000030.1:0-13375 GCA_964531185.1 uncultured Desulfovibrionales bacterium
GCGGTCCTCCAGGAATTCAATCGGACCCTGATGCCGGGCAAGGAAATGCTGCTGGGCGGGCCGGATCAGGTCAAAAGGATGCTCACCAGCCTGCTGGACTCGGATACAGCCAAGTACGTCATGGATGCCCTGGACATGGAGACAGGGCCCACTCCCTTCAAAGAACTGAGCAATGTCAGTCCCAAAATCCTGTCCCAGATCCTGCGCAACGAGCATCCCCAGACTCTGGCCCTCATCACCGGGCACCTGCCTTCTGAAAGCGCCGGAGAACTGCTGCAGAACCTGCCTCCCGGAGTAAGGGCAGAAGTACTCATGCGCCTGGCCAAGCTGGAGGCTGTCCCGGAAGACATGCTCATGGAAGTGGACAAGGTATTGCAGAGCCAGCTCATTGCCATTGGAGCCAAAGAGGGCTGCAAGGTCGGCGGTGTCCAGTCTGTGGCTGAAATTCTCAATGCTGTGGAAAGAAGCGTTGAAGAAGAGGTTTTGTCTGATATTGAAGAGGAATCCAGTCAGCTGGCCGAAGAGATCAGGCAGCTCATGTTCGTATTTGACGACATCGAGGAACTGGATGACCGGGCTGTCCGGGAGGTTCTCAAGGAAATCAGCAACGAGGATCTGACCCTGGCTCTGAAAACCGCATCTGAAGATCTGCAGGAAAAATTCTACAAGAATCTTTCCGAAAGAGCAGCCAACATGATCCGGGAGGATCTGGAAATCATGGGCCCGGTGAAACTGAGTGATGTTGAGGCGGCCCAGCAGAATGTGGTCAAGATCGTCCGCAGACTGGAAGCTGAAGGCAGAATAATCATTACCGGCAAAGGAGGAGGAGATGTCCTTGTCTGATGCCGGTAGAACCGGGGGAAGAGTGATCATGGGCCTGCAGAGCAAGGCCCTGGATGAGGTCAGCAGTCAGGCCAGGGATGCCATTCGCCTGGCCACAGAGGAAAACGAGGAAAAATTTCTGGCCAGGGTCAAAGAAAAAGCCAGAGCCAAAGCCTCGGAAATCATCAGCCAGGCCATGGCTGAATGCAAGGAAATCAGAAAAAAGGCCGGCCAGGAAGGATACCAGGAAGGCCTGACCCGGGCCGGGCAGGAGATTAAGGCCCGCAAGGATCAGCTCAGCCAGGACTTGGGATCTGCCCTGAAGGCGCTGCAAAAGGAAAAGCACAAAATCTGGCAGAGCCACCGTCAGGATATTACCCTGATCCTCAAAGCCTCTGTGGAAAAAATTCTGGGCCTGGAAATCAATTCCCAAAGGACCAGGGTGCTGGAATCACTTCTGGATCAGGCCATGGAACAGGTGGAACAGAAAAAAGCGCTCACCCTGACCGTCTGCAGCCAGGATGAAAAACTGGTCCGGGAACTGCTGGACAAAGCCAGGGAAAACAACCCGGACCTGGGAACCTGCAAAATCAAGACTTCCTCCAAAATAAAAAGCGGCGGGCTTATCCTGGAAAACGGCACCGGAGTGGTGGACAACACCATAGACAGCAGATACGCACAGGTCAAAGAAATCGTTGACCAGATCTCCCTTGAGGAAGATTGATGAGCCTGGATGCCAAAACCTGCCAAAATCTTCTCGCTGAGATCAATCCTGTTTTGACCTTCGGCAAGGTATCCAAGGTCATTGGACTGGTGGTGGAAGGCCAGGGAATTAAAGCTCCCCTGGGCTCCATATGCCGGCTGCTTACAGACGACAAAGATCATTCAGCCGGCATAAACGCCGAAGTGGTAGGATTCAGGGACGACGTAGTCCTTTTCATGCCCTATGAAGACATGCGGGGCATAAAACCGGGCACCCTCATCAAAAACTCATCCATGCCCCCTCTTTTCCCGGTGGGCAAACCATTTCTGGGCCAGGCTGTGAATGCCTTTGGAGAACCTCTGACCAGCAGGGACAAATCCATCCCGTCCCAGAAATACTACCCTTTATACGCAGAACCCCTCAATCCCCTGGAAAGACCAAGAATTGACAAACCTCTGGATGTGGGCATCAAAGCCATAAACTCCCTGCTTACCCTGGGCCGGGGGCAGCGAATAGGCATCATGGCCGGATCAGGCGTAGGCAAGAGCACCCTCATGGGCATGATGGCCAGATACACCGAGGCGGACATCAACATCATTGCCCTGGTGGGGGAAAGAGGCCGGGAAGTGGTGGAATTCATGGACAAGGATCTGGGCCCTGAAGGGCTGGCCAGGTCTGTGCTGGTGGTTGCCACCTCGGATCAGGGACCTTTGATCAGGATGCGGGCCGCCTACGCAGCCACGGCCATGGCTGAACACTTCCGGGATCAGGGCAAAGATGTCCTGCTCATGATGGATTCAGTGACCAGATTTGCCATGGCAGCCCGGGAAGTGGGCCTGGCTGCAGGCGAACCTCCCACCACCCGGGGCTATACCCCCACCGTATTCACCCAGCTGCCCAAGCTCCTGGAAAGAACCGGCAAAACCCCCAAAGGAAGCATAACCGGGATATATACAGTGCTGGTGGAAGGAGATGATTTCAACGAACCTGTGGCCGATGCAGTACGCTCCATTCTGGACGGGCATGTTGTCCTGACCAGGGAACTGGCTGATCAGGGTCACTACCCAGCCATTGATGTCCTCAAAAGCGTCAGCCGTCTTAGAACCGATGTGGCTCCGGAAAAAAGCATCAGGGACGGCCAGGAACTTATCAGGCTCATGGCCGCTTACAAGCGCGCTGAGGACATGATCAATATCGGGGCCTATGTAAAGGGAAGCAACCCGGAAATTGATCAGGCTGTCCGGCTCATGGGATCCATCAACCAGTTTCTCTGCCAGAATGTGGGTGAAAAATTCACCCTGGAACAGAGTTTTTCCCTGATGAGGAATATTTTAAAAAATGAAAAAAAGAAATAACCGTATGCCATTCAAGACCCGGCCTGGACCCGGGTATTTTTAACCGCAGCATTTTACCCGTTATTGTCACCCCCTCAGGCCATGGAGTACTCCAGAATATTTTTCATAGGCGCCGGCCCCGGCGATCCAGAGCTAATCACTGTCAAAGGATTGAACATTATCAATGCCGCAGACATTATTGTCTATGCCGGTTCTCTGGTCCCTGCCCGACTTTTTGAAAATGCCCGGTCAGCAAAGATCCTGGACAGCTCAAGCCTGACCCTGGAACAAACCCATGAAATCATGACCACCGGCTGGAAACAGGGCCTGACAGTGGCCAGGGTGCACACTGGAGATCCATCCCTTTACGGGACCATCAGGGAACAGACCAGACTGCTTGAACAGGAGGGTATCCCTTTTGAAATCATCCCCGGAGTCACTTCGGCCTTTGCTGCAGCTGCTGCAGCCGGAATTTCCTTTACCCTGCCGGACATGAACCAGACCCTGATCATCTGCAGGGCATCAGGCAGAACAAAGGTCCCTGATCAGCAGAGCCTGAAGCAGCTGGCTGCCTCCCGGAGTTCCATGGCCATCTACCTCTCAGCCGGCCTGGTCCATGAAATTAAAAAGCAGCTGTTGCAAGCCGGCTTAGAGCCAGACACCAGGGTGGTCATCGGCTGGAAAACAGGCTGGCCTGAAGAGCGGCTCATTCATACCACCCTTCAGGAGCTGAACATCTCGGTCCAGGAGCACGGCATCTCTTCCCAGGCCGTTTTTCTGGTGTTGCCTGATCAGGAAAAACCGTCCAGGTCCAGCCTCTATCATCCGGATTTCAGCCATGGATACCGCAAAAAGAAAAAATAATTCCGCATGGTGCACCATCCATGCCCGCCATGACCTTGAACAGCCGGTCATCTGGCCGGAATACTGCCCGGCCCAGGAACCGGCCCTGACCTGACTGCCTGATATCTTGAAACCCCTGAGGCGGTTCTGCCCATGGATTTGTCTTTCCAGGCAATCTGCCCCGGGGTATTATTTTCCGGCCAGGGACTGGATTCTGTCAATGACCGCTGTGGTGGAATAGCCCGGGGTCAGGGGCAGGCTGTACACCCTGCCTCCTGCACCAGCCACAATATCCCGGCCCACAATGCTTTCCTCAGGCCAGTCCCCGCCCTTGACCAGTACATGGGGCTCTACCGCCTGGATCAGCTCATAGGGAGTATCTTCATCAAAAACCGTGACCATGCTCACACAGGCCAGACCAGCCAGCACCCTGGCCCGGTGCTCCTCAGGATTGACAGGCCGGCCCTGGTTTTTGATTCTTCTCACTGAAGCATCGCTGTTCAGGCCCACCACCAGACTGTCCCCCAGACCGGCCGCCTGTTCCAGGTAATCCACGTGTCCGGGATGCAGGATGTCAAAACAACCGTTGGTAAACACCATCCTGCCCAGAATGCCTGACTTCCGGGTTCTGACCAGCACGTCCATATCCACGATTTTATCCCTGGTATTCAAGCTATCAACCTCTCTATGATGGAATTGCTGACCAGCATGCCGGTTCTGGTCAGCCTGAAATATCCATTGGCCATTCTCACCAGGCCGTTCTGATGCAGCACCTTGATCATTTCCCTGAACCGGCTGCAGAAATTCTGGCCGGTCATCTCCCGGTATTCCCTGAGGTTTAGGCCCAGAGTGGTTCTTAAGGAAAGCATGACCTTTTCCCTGGACAGATCCCTTTTGGTCAGCCTTTCCAGCTCCAGCCCGCTGAAATCCCGACTGGCCGCCAGGCCATAGTCCCGGATTGATGCCGGGTTGCGCCACCTGACCATATTCACGCAGCTCACCCCGGACGGACCCAGGCCCAGATAGTCCCGCCCCTGCCAGTAGCCCTGGTTATGCAGACAGGCATAGCCCAGGCTGGCAAAACTGGAAATTTCATACTGCAGAAAACCCCTGGATTCCAGATACTCTGCTCCTTCCAGATACATAAGGGCCTGTTCCTTTTCCCGGGGCAGCTCAAGAACCCGGTTTTGCACCTGGCTGTGCAGAACAGTTTCCGGCTCCAGGCTGAGCCCGTAACAGGAAATATGTCTCGGCCCCATTCTGACTGCTTTGCGCAGATCGTCCAGCCACATTTTCCTGGTTTGGCCAGGCAGTCCCCAGATCAGATCAAGGCTCAGGTTGTCCAGTCCGGCCTCCTGGAATCTGGCAGCGCTTTTCACCGCCTGTTCAGCAGTATGCCTCCTGCCGGCCATAGACAATAAACCGTTCTCAAAACTCTGCACCCCCAGGCTGATCCTGTTCACCCCCATGGACAGCAGCCTGGCCGGCAGATCTCTGGAAGTTACTGTTTCCGGATTGACCTCCATGGTCACTTCCAGGCCTGTCGCCGGCCTGAAATGAGCATGGACCTGGTTGAACAGCCATTCCAGGGCCTCTGCAGAAAGAATTGTGGGTGTCCCGCCGCCCATGTACAGGCTGTACACCTTTGCTGTTCCGGCATATTCAGCCCTCAGCTCGAGTTCCTTGGCCAGAGCTTTAAGATAGACTGCTTCCGCCTCAGGGCTGTGCTTTACTGAATAAAAGGCGCAGTAATGACACTTGCGCCTGCAGAAGGGGACGTGGATATATATAAGCATACAGGCAGGATTAGCGGAAAATCTTCACTCCATGCCCGGGCGTCTGCGGGCGGCTGGCCAGGTTCCGGCCGGAAGGCTTCTGGTCAGCTGAGTTTTTTTTGAAATCTCTCAAATTCACTGTAAATGCAGCCGCAGTAATTCTGACGATAAATCCCCATTTCCCGGGCCTGGTTATGCCCAGATTCCCAGCCCACCCGGAAATCATGATAATAAAAGGGGCATTTGCCGGCCCCCAGAGACACGCCCGTTGATTTGATCATTTCATGATTCTGTCTTTTGCTGAACAAAAGAGTGGAGGAAAAAAAATCAAACCCTCCTTTTAAAGCAATATTGGCCGTCCTTTCCAGGCGGAGCTGATAGCACAGAAAACACCTTTGCTCTTCCCGGAAAACCACCTGTCTCAGATAACCCTTGGGGTCATATTCGCTGTCCTTGCGGATCATCCTGATGCCGGCCTTTGCAGCCACCGCCTCCATACCCTCGGCCCGGCGCAGATATTCCTGCAAGGGATGGATGTTGGGATTATAAAACAGGGCTGTCACTTCAAAACCCTGCTCCTGAAGCCAGGCAATGGGGTATATGGCGCAGACTCCGCAACAGACATGCAGAAGAATCCTGGGCTGCATCCTATGTCTCCCTGGGCACCACCAGTATGCTTCGGCCGAGCTGTTTTTCCATCTTGCACAGCTTGTCCCGTTTATGGTTAAGCAGGTAAACAGCCAGCTCCTGATCCGCCTCATATTCCAGGGTGGCCGGGCAGCCCTTGCGCCTCAGCAGGCGATAGATCTCCTTAAGGGACTGCAGGGACTGCCATTCCATATTCCTGACCGTACCTGTCCCGCTGCACACGGGGCACCCGCGCATGGTTACAGACAAAGCCGAAGTGCCCAGCCTCTGCCTGACCATTTCCACCAGCCCGAACCTGGACATCTTGTTCACATCAGTTCTGGCCTTGTCTCCCTTCAGAGCCGCCTTCAGGGCCTTTTCCACTTCACTGACATGCTTTTTGTCCTTCATCTCAATAAAATCTATGACCACCTGACCGCCCACATCCCTTAGCATCAGCTGATGAGGAATCTTCTGGGCCGCCTCCAGATTGGTCTTGTAGGCCAGTTCCTTGAAATCCCTTTCTCCGCTGATCCTTCCTGAATTAATATCCACGGCCATAAGGGCTTCGGTCTGGTCAAACACCAGCTGCCCGCCGCTGGGCAGATCCACCTCTCTGGAAAAAATCTGGCTGATCTGCTTTTCCAGGTTGAAACGCTCCAGCAGGGTTCTTTCCGGATCTGAATGCACCTTGACTATTTTTTTACGTCTCGGATACACCAGTGAGGCAAACTCCTGCACCTGTTCAGCAGTCTGTTCGTCATCAACCCAGACCTCGGAAACATCCTCGGTCAGATAATCCCGAATGGCCCTGAAAGCCAGGTCTTTTTCCTCATATACCAGAGAAGGGGAACTCTCGGCCATTCCCTTTTTGCGCACCTCTTTCCACAGCCTTCTCAGGAACTGAAGATCCCTGGACAAGCAGGTCTTGTTTCTGCCTTCGCTGACCGTGCGCACTATCACTCCCAGACCCTCGTCCAGATTGAGTTCCTGAACAATGGCTTTAAGCCGCTCCCTCTCCTTTTCATCCTCGATCTTCCGGGAAATGCCCAGCTGTTCTCTGCCCGGAGTGAGCACAAAATATCTGCCCGGAAAAGAAAGGTAGGTGGTCAGAAAAGCGCCCTTGTTGCCTGTGGGTTCCTTAACCACCTGGACCAGCAGTTCCTGACCGGGCTTGAGCACCCTTTGCAGCGGGGGGTACTTGCCCCCTCGGGCAGGCTTAAGATCCGCCTGATAATACTCAGGATGAACTTCATCCACCTGGAGAAAACCGTTTTTTTGGGCTCCGTAATTGATAAAAGCCGCCTGCAGGGCCTGATCAATATTATGAATCCTGGCCCTGTAAATATTGCCCTTGGTCTTGGACTGGTTGAGCATTTCAACGTAATACTCCTGGATTGATCCGTCCAGGGTCAGCACAAGCTCTATCTGCTCTCCTGGCAGCACACTGATAAACATTTTTCTTTTTCTTTTTTTTGCCGGCATCCTATCCTCTTGATATGTAAAATTTTTTTTGTTGATGAGTTGCCTGAACCTCTTCAGCCCGGCCCTGGCTGACCAGTTCCTTCAGGGCTCTGGCCACATCCTGCTCAGGAATGTTCAGGGCAGTTGACAGTTGAGCCTGGGTCTGAGGCCTTATCCTGATGGAAGAGGCAATCATTGATAAGATTTCCCCGGGCAGTTGACCAGATGCATGCAAAATTTTAGACTGGTTCCGGGCGGAAGCTGTCTGGATGCAAAGCTTTTTCCGCACCTTGTCTAAAAAGGAATCATCATGTATTTCGGTTAAATAAGCACCCGGCCTGGTCATGGTGGTCACATCCACCCTGTCCGGCCGGAACCGGGCTGTAAACTCCCTGAGCCCGGCTATGTTCCTGTCAGAATCATTGATGCCCGGCAGAAGCAGCACTTCCAGATATATTTTTCCCTGGAAGACAGCTCTGAAATCAAGAAGGCCCTGGATAATTTCCTCCAGCCGGATATCCGGATGAGGCCTGTTTACTTTCCTGAACTCCTGCTCCACCACAGAATCCAGGGAAGGCAGGACAATATCCGCCAGGCACAGTTCATCCCTGACCCGGGCCTGGTTCAACAGGGATGAATTGGTTAAAACAGCTGTGGGCATGTCTGGGCAGGTCCTGTTCACCTGCCTGAGTATTGCTCCCAGACTGCTGTTCAGGGTTGGTTCTCCAGGCCCGCCCAGGGTAATGCAGTCCAGACCGGGCAGGCCTGCTTCCAGGCGGCTCTCAAGCTCGGCCCTGATTTGGTCCGCAGGAGCCAGGGGTTGCCTCTGGATGGTCCTGACTCTGGTTTTGCCGGATTCACAATAAAGACAGTCAAAGCTGCAGATTCTGTCTCCTGTCAAATCCAGCCCCAGAGACAAACCAAGCCTGGAGGACCTGACCGGACCGAATATATATTTAAAATCCTGCATGCACGCAAAACCTCTCCTTGGCAAGGACCTGCAGGCCTGAACTTTACTACCCTGCAGAAAAAATTTATGATGTATTTCAGGTCAGGCCGCAACCAAACATCCAAAGCGGCCCAGTCACACTTAACCGGCCATAATTTAGGCCGGACGGTTTATAGATACTTCAACTCCCAGGGAGATCCTTCACCAATGATAAATCCAGGTCAACTGGTAATGCTGGTCAGCCCCAAAGGCAAACGCTTCTTCCGGATCATGGACCCTCAAGAAACCCTTAACACCAATGATGGCCAGCTTCAAATGCAAAATGTCATGGAAAAAGGGTTCGGCGGCAGTGTTGAAACCCATCTGGGCAGGCCTTACAGCATTCTCAAACCCGCTCTTTACGACCTGATCAAATCAGTCAAGCGCAGAACCCAGATCATATACCCGAAAGAGATAGGCTACATCGTGGTCAAGCTGGGCATAGGGCCAGGCTCAAGGGTCATAGAATCCGGTTCCGGATCCGGGGCTCTGACCACGGCCCTGGCCTGGTTTGTGGGGGAGCATGGCAAGGTTTACTCTTATGAACGAAGACAGGAATTTTCAAGGCTCTGCCGGGAAAATCTGGCCCTGAACGGTCTGGACCAGAGGGTGGAAAATATTAACAGAGATATTGATCAGGGTTTTGCCCAGACCGGTGTGGATGCCCTGTTTCTGGATGTGCGCACCCCCTGGGATTATCTGGAACATATCCCCAATGCCCTCATTCCCGGCGGTCCAGTGGGTTTTCTGCTGCCCACAGTCAACCAGGTCAGCTCCCTTTTAAGGGCCATGGAGCAGGGCCCCTTTACATCTGTGGAAATCCTTGAGATTCTCCTTAGACGTTACAAACCCGTGTCTGACCGACTCAGACCTGAAGACCGGATGGTGGCTCATACCGGATACCTGATCTTTGCCCGGCTGAAGACAGACCATACACCGGCTGAAAACCTGCCGGAGCAGGACCGGAAAATTCATCAAGAGGAAGATGATGTCTGCTGAAATTTCTGCTTCCCGGCTCAAGAATTACCTGGCTGACAACCTGGCCCGGATCCAGGAACGCATCCAGAATGCGTCCAGAGGTTCAGCTGGTTTTGAACAGCCTGTAAAGCTCATTGCCGTGTCCAAGAAGCAGCCCGTGTCAAAAATCCTGACTCTGGCTGAACTGGGGCACCTGGATTTTGGTGAAAATTATGTTCAGGAGGCCCTGACCAAAATAAAGGAACCCGGCCTGGCAGATGTTAACTGGCATTTTATTGGAGGCCTGCAGACCAATAAGGCCAGGCAGGTAGCCGGAACATTCAGCATGGTCCATTCAGTGGATTCCTCCAGGCTGGCTCAGGCCTTGCATAAAAAAGCAGAATCCCTGGGGATTGTCCAGCCGGTACTGATTCAGGTCAATCTGGCCGGCGAAGTCCAGAAGTCAGGGATAGATCCTGACCGGCTCCAGCTTCTGGCCAGGAAAATTGCGGGCATGAAAAACCTGAATCTGCAGGGGCTTATGCTCATGCCTCCTTTTGCTGATGATCCTGAACATTCAAGGCCGTATTTTCAACAGCTCAGACGAATCAAAAACCGGCTGGAAAAAGATCTGGGCCTGGCCCTGCCCCATCTTTCCATGGGCATGTCCATGGATTTTGAAGTGGCTGTGCAAGAGGGAGCCACCATGGTCAGAGTAGGTTCAAAGCTGTTCGGGCCAAGAATGAACTGCGCATAACCTTTTAAAATCACAGCCTCTTTTTTTATTGTGCCAGGGGGCAATTAAACCAAAAGGGCCCAGCTGCCGATAACTACTGATAAACTCTGAAAAAATTCTGCCCAGCCTGCCTTAAGGGCCGGCAGTTTTTTGGAAATAAACTGCATAAAGGACCTGGAATCAGAATTGAACATGACTGATTACGCATTATCCGCAATCAAAATCAATGCTGACTTGATGCTTCAAATCTAACAACCCGGGATCAGCAATATGGATCTGGCAACCATTTTAGGACTGGTGATCGCTTTCGGTCTGGTCAGTGCGGCCATTGTCTTTGGCGGCAGCCCTCTGGTTTTCGTCAACATTCCTTCAGCCCTCATTGTGTTTGGAGGAACCATCGGAGCCACCCTGGTCAATTATCCCATGGGACATGTCATGGGGGTCATCGGGATCATGAAGAATACCTTCCGCAGCAAGGCCGACAGCCCCTCAGCCATTATTGAACAGTTTATGGACTATGCCAATAAAGCCAGGCGGGAAGGCATCCTGTCCCTGGAGCCTTTGCTTAAAAACATTGACGACCAGTACCTTAGAAAAGGCCTGCAGCTTACAGTGGACGGGCTGGAACCGCAGACCATTCAGGAAATAATGGAAACAGAAATATCCTATCTTGAAGAAAGACATGAAACCGGAGCTGAAATTCTGGCCATCATGGGTACCTTTGCTCCGGCCATGGGCATGATCGGTACAGTCATCGGGCTGGTCCAGATGCTTCAGTCCCTGGACGACCCCAGCGCCATTGGTCCGGCCATGGCAGTGGCTCTCATCACCACATTTTACGGAGCCCTTCTGGCCAACCTGCTCTTCAACCCCATGTCCGGCAAGCTCAAGGCCAGAAGCAAGGAAGAAATCCTGGCCAAAGAAATGATGCTGGAAGGCATTCTGTGTATTTCCAAAGGGGAAAACCCAAGAATTATTGAAGAAAAGCTCAACAGCTATCTGCCGCCCAAGATACGCCGGGCAAGCGATTAATCATGGCCCGCAAGAAAAAGGAAAAAAAGCTCGATAGCGCTGTGGCTCCATGGCTGGTCACCTTTACTGACATCATGACCCTTTTGCTGACTTTTTTCGTGCTTATCATAACCTTTGCATCCTTTCTGGATCCCAGAAAGGTCAAGCACGTCCTGGGATCCATCACCGGCACCTTCGGCATAGGCCAGGCCAAACAGGACGTGCTGACCCGCACTGATACAGACTGGGTCATTGAGCCGGGTCCCATGCCTGAAGACAGGGAACTGCAGCAGCTCAAGCCTCTTTTGTGGGAAGATGTTGAAAACGACCTTAATTTCGTGGAAAACAAGTTTGTCCAGATCTTTTCCATTAATGCTGATGTGCTTTTTGGCCCTGGCCAGGCAACTCTTACAGATGAGGGAGAACAGCTTCTGGACAAGGTTGCCCCCACCCTGGAAAACATTGAACATCCAGTACTTCTGGCCGGACATACATCAAATCTCAGGGATGAATACGGTCTGGAATTTGAAAATGTAAAAAAAAACTCTCCTGTTGATCCTTCCTGGCCCCTGTCCCTGCACAGGGTTTTAAGCGTTTACAGGTATCTGCTGGATAAAGATGTGGATCCGGACATGATCCGGGTGGAAGCTTTCGGCTCTTTTCAGCCCAGATACAGCAACCGTACGGAACAGGGCAGAGCAGACAACAGACGGGTGGATATTATTCTGGACAAAAGGACTTCAGAATGGACCAGGGTTCAGGTCAACCAGGAGGCTTTGGCTGATCCTGAACAGGAAAACGAGTTTATTTACCGGGACTTTATTTTTGACGTAGGTCCTGAACAGGGCCGGTAGGCATCTTTTCCGGAAAAAACTGGAGGCTGATTTGGCCAGAGAGAAAAAAAAGCCCAAGTCCATAGAGCCTTTATGGATGATCACCTTTGCCGATATGGTGACCATTCTGCTCACTTTTTTCATTCTGCTTCTGAGCATGGCTTCTCTGGACCGGCAGATCATCAGGGAAATCATCACCATTTTTCAGGATGACATAGCCTTTCTGTCCCAGACCTCGGCCGGCAGGCTGCCTGACAAATTCATTGTTTTTGAAGATCTGCTGGAAAAGCCCTGGGAAATACTTGAAAAACGCAAAAGAATCAAAGACCTGCTCTTCCCGGATGAAGTCCTGCCTCCGGAAATCAGCAAAAGCACCCTTGAAGAAAACCTGGAAGTGCTTATTAGACCGGAAGGAGTGGCTTTGATGCTTACAGATGAGCTTTTGTTTCCTTTTGCCTCCACCACTTTGAATCAGCCGGCCCGGGAAATCCTCAGGCAGCTGGTGCCCCTGATCGATGCCTGGCCGGCCCCGGTAAACATCTCCGGATATACCGATGACATCCCGGGTATTGACAAGGACAACTATGAATTTGCTGCTGAAAGGGCCATGGCTGTGCTGGATTTTTTTGTGTCCCAGGGGATTTCCAATGAACGCCTTTCAGTGTCAGCGTACGGGCCCCACTTTCCAGTGGCTGACAATGACACTGCCTGGGGGAGGTCCAGGAACAGGCGTGTAGAAATACTGCTTAAAACCAGGGGCAAGACGTTTATTTAACCAGCCCTTTTGAGTGTTGAAGATTTGCATTTCAATTGTTATTCTTTAAAGCAGAAATTCTGGAGCAGTTCAGCACTGGCATGGGGCAAAGGCCCTGGAGTTTTTGCTGCTTGTTATGCTGGGTCTTTTCCTGCATCTTGAAATAAACCCATGGGTAACAGTTTAGCCCTTTTTCAGGGAAAGCAGGGCACCCCGACGCATTTTTTGGTTGATGTAAGACCTTGAGAGTTAAAAGTTAAAGGTAAAGATAAAGAAATCAGACTGTTGAAGCTGATAATGATGCGGACATTCAGGATTCTGGAAATTGTCAGTAAATACAAGACGTTGACAGAGAATTTTTGACTGTCAGGTAAGAAAAAGACCTGAAAAAAACAGACACTGGGACAGCCAGTCCCTGTGCCTTGTGCAAACAGCTGAACTGTTACACCCAGGTGCCTGGGTTCTGAAGGACCTTAGCGTGAGTTTACGAGTTATATTTTTTAGCAACAAAAAAGTTTGACATTTCAA
>CAZHCY010000031.1:0-13212 GCA_964531185.1 uncultured Desulfovibrionales bacterium
AGCTGATAATGATGCGGACATTCAGGATTCCGGAAATTGTCAGTAAATACAAGACATTGATAGAGAATTTCTGACTGTCAAGTAAAAAACAGGCTAAGAAAAAAAACTCTGGGAGAGCCAGTCCCTGAGATATTTAAGGAGCTCCTTATGCAAAGTAAAACATTTCTTTACCCTGTCCTGATCCTTTGGATTCTGTGGGCCTTGCCGGTCCAGGCCTCTCAGCCAGCAGCCCAGGGAACCAGACTGTCCGCGTCAGTGGAGTATGACCATGGCTTCAAAGCTGAAGCAAAAGACAAAAAAACCGAGCTGTCCAGCAGCGGTTTCAGGCTCCGGGCTGACTATTCATATTTCACTCTGGGTTATGAGTATCTGCACTACAGCTGGGACAATCCTGAAAAAACCTTTCTGACCCCTGGATCAGCCAGGCCCTGGCAGGATCTGCACAGAATCAACATGGCAGCAAGAAAAAACTTCCAGATTAATGAAAAGTGGAGTTTCAATCTGGGAGCAGGAATGGATGCGGCATTTGAACAGGAATTGGATGAATCCCTTGGAGCCAGGGCTGACTTTTCCGTTATCAGAAATTTCGGCAGAGGATGGACAGCCGGGATTGGAGCAGCCGGGTTCTATCATCCGGTTAAAAGCCGGGTCTTTCCTGCCCTATCCATCAGGTACTACCCGGCTGAGCTGCCAGGTTTCGGGATGAACATCGGATTTCCAGAAGCAAGCCTGGAATATTTTTTCCATCAGGCCGCCTCGGTTAAAGCCTTTGCAGCCATAAGCTCACGCACCTACAGGCTGAAAGACAAAAATCGTGTCAGCCCTGAAGGCTATTTCAGAGATCAGGCTTTTAAAACCGGCATTGCCGCAAAAACCAGCCTTGGAGACAGTCTTACGTTCAATGTGAGCGCTTATCTGCTGGTGGACAGAAAAATCCGGATTTACGACCATAATAAATCCAAAATCATGGATTTGAGGCTTGAAAGCTCTCCAGGAGCGGCTATAAGCCTTGATTATACATTTTGAGTGAGCTGAAATATTGTGCTGGACCGGTCTGAGGCCGCATCCTTGGGCAAACCCTTAACTGTCCTGAAACTCAAAAAAATGGCTTCCCCTTTTTGCCCGGGGCACGAACTTTTTTCAGGCAGATACAAGTCCGGACAGGGAATCAGCCCTTGATCCCCTTCATCATCCACTGATTTCCAGACTTGAGCTCTTCATCACTGGGACAGACAGAATCTCTCAGTTCAGCCAGATTGATTCCCTGCAGCTTGATCCAGATGATCTGATTGATCTCATCCCATATTTTTCTGGTCCTGCAGTCTTCATGCTTTTCGCAATTTTCCGGTTCATTCAGGCAGGGGCAAAGTTCCACCCTGCCGTGAACAGCCTCAAGTATGTCAGCCAGGGTGATTTTATCTGGAGATACTGCCAGGACATATCCTCCTCCTGGACCCCTCAGGCCGTCAACAAGCCCGGCCTTTCTCAAAAGCCGAACGATTTTCTCCAGATATTTTTCTGAAATACCCTGCCGCTGGGCAATGGTATGGATGCGCACCGGCCCCTTGCCCTGCTGCTCGGCCATGTCCAGCATAAGCCGTGTTCCATAACGGATGGTTGTGGATAATTTCATAATTTCTCCGAAAATATTTTCAGTTTGACAAAAATCATACCTGCAAAGTATTTTTCTGCTATCTCAAGCATAAACCTTTGTCCAGAAAAGATTTTCATGTCCAGAACTTGAATTTTGAGCCTGTTTCCAACATAAAAGAATAACTTGTTTGTCCGGCTGCCTCGAATCACAGAATAATTTTTCCAGAATTTGGGCCATGGATACGCAACAGTTCAGCCCTTTTTTAGGAAAGCAGGGCACAGCCACCTCAGCGTTTGCCTTTTATGTTAATGCAGGAAAATGACTTAGAAAAAAACAGGCGCTGGAAGAGCCAGTCCCTGTGTCTCATGCAAATGGCTAAGCTGTTGCCAATATTTTTTCTTGATTATCTTAACAAGAAAATATAATATTATTTAGAATAATTACTATCATAAAAATCTATTTTATTTTTACAATCGTAACAGTTCAGCCCTTTTTAAGGAAACCAAGGCACCCCAGCGCTTGTTTCTTATTTATGTGTAACAGTTTAGCCCTTTTTAAGGGCGCAGGGGACAGGCACCCCGTCGCCCTCTTGAGCTGAATTTTTGAAATTGAATGCCTGTTGGATTGCCAGGTGGGTGACGGGAGAGCCAGTCCCCGTGCCTCATGCAAACGGCTAAGCACCTCTTCAGGCAGTCTTTCAGAGTTAATGCATTGACCATTTCAAATCTTTTTACATGCAGTTATGACTAAAAAAGAAAGCAAAAAAGAATACCTTTTGAAAGATCTTAGAGAAAAAGCCCTGTCCAGACTGGAGCTACTGGAGGAAAACGGACGTATTGATTATGACAATATCCAGGAAGTAATCCAGGAGCTGAACATTCATCAGGTTGAGCTCATGATGCAGAAGGATGAGCTTAAAGCCAAGCAGAAAGACCTGGAAAAATCACGCAATGAATATTTCAGGCTCTTTGAACTGGCGCCGGTAGGCTATTTCATCTTTGACCAGGAAGGAGTTCTTTTAGATGTCAATTCCTTTGGGGCCAGGCTTTTGAATCAAACCCAGAAGAACCTGTACAGAAAGCCTTTTATGCTCTACATTGACACTGACTACCAAAAAAACTTTATTGCTCACAGAAATAAAGTCATTAACAGCCTTGGTCCCCTGCATACCATCTTGAAGCTCAGAAACAGGTCAAAAGAAAAAATCTGGGTCAGGGTAACCAGCGTTTCCTTTGCCCAGGAAGAAGGCCAGCCCCTGCGCTGTTTTTCAGTTATGGAAAACGTCAGCGAACTCTACAGCGCACTGGAAACCCAGAAAAAACTGAATAAGGATCTTGAACAGGCCAATGCCAGGCTGGTCCGGGAAATAGAAAATCGAAAAACAATTGAAAAAGAACTCATTGAAAGCAGAAACGCAGCAGAAATTGCCACCAGGGTCAAGAGCGAGTTTCTGGCCAACATGAGTCATGAACTCAGAACCCCTCTAAATGGTATCATGGGGGCCCTTCAATTCCTGGAGACCCAGAAGCTGGATCAGGATCTCATGGAAATGGTTACCCTGGCCAGAAATTCAGGGACTGGGATTCTCAGAATACTCAACGACATCCTTGACTTTTCCACCCTGGAAGCAAAGGAGCCCGGAGAAAACAAGAAACAGTTCAGCATTCAACAGGCGGTGAATCAGGTCCTGGAAAGTTACCAGTCTGTTATCAACCAGAAGGGCCTGAGGGTGAACCTGGACATGAGTGACAGAATTCCGGTCCAGGTTTGCGGAGATGAACCCAGGTTCAGGCAGATCATGTTCAACCTGGTGGGAAACGCGGTGAAATTCACTGAAAAAGGCTCCCTCACCATTCAGGCCGGGCCCTTACAAGAAGCAGACAGCCATGTCCTTATGCAGTTTACCATTGCTGACACAGGACCGGGTATCCCGGAAAAGCTGATCAATGAGGTGGTCAAGCCCTTTACGCAGGCCGACAGCAGTTTTACCCGCAAGTATGGAGGCATAGGCCTGGGCCTGGCCCTCTCTTCCAGGATAATCCGGAAAATGGGCGGAGAATTCAACATTGACAGTCAAACCGGCAAGGGCACCAGCATAAAATTCACCCTGAACTTCAGCACTCACTGCCCTGCACAAAGCGTGTTTCTTGATCAATGAGTGTCCGGCACATCCCTAACCTGTTTTCCTTCCCCTCCGGAAGATACTGAACAGCACTCTTCCGGCCTGTTTCATGGATAATCAGAAAAAAGCCTGTTTTTTTGCTCTGCTGGCTGTTGCCGTATGGTCCACCGTAGCCTCGGCCTTCAAGATATCCCTGCGCTATCTGGATTTTATTCAGCTTTTATTTTACTCCTGTTTGACATCGGTTCTGGTGTTGGGAACAATATGCCTGTTTCTTTATGGCCCTGGATTCTGGCGCAGAATCAGTCTGATCAGCATCCGCTCCTCCCTTGCTCTGGGTTTTTTGAATCCTTTCCTTTACTACCTTGTGCTTTTCAAGGCCTATGACCTTCTGCCGGCTCAGCAGGCCCAGCCCTTGAATTACACCTGGGGCATCACCCTGGCCCTCTTATCCATTCCCATTCTCAAACAAAAGATATCCGGCAGGCAAATTCTGGCCATCATCATCAGCTACTTCGGCACATTGGTCATTTCCACCGGAGGAAACCTGCTTCAGCTGGAATTTTCAAACCCCCTGGGAGTCGGTCTGGCCTTGGGCAGCACCATAATCTGGTCCCTTTACTGGATATACAATACCAAAGACAGCCTGGATCCCGTGCTGAAGCTTTTTCTGAACTTTTCCGCAGGACTGATATATATTTCAGTCCTTATGCTTTGGACTGGGGATCCGGCAGTCCAGAACATCAAAGGAATTGCAGGCGCTGTTTATGTAGGAGTGTTTGAAATGGGCATAACCTTTGTTTTCTGGCTTATGGCCCTGCGGCTTTCCAGAACCACAGCTCAAGTCAGCAATCTGATTTATCTTTCTCCGTTTCTGTCTCTTATCTTTATCCACTTTCTGGTGGGCGAACATATCATGCCTTCAACCATTGCGGGTTTGATCCTGATCATGACCGGACTGATCATACAAAACCGATCCTCGGCCTGAAGAACATTTGACATTTTTTTCACTAATATTTATAATTAATTATTGTAAAAGTTTAGTCCTTTTCAGGAAAGCAGGGGACAGGCACCCCAGCGCTTGTTTTTGGGCTGATGTAAAAAACAGACCTGGGAAAACAAGCCCTGAGAGATCCAGCCCCTGTGCCTCATACAAATGGCTGAACTGTTATAAATTATTATAGTTTCATAATATCCTGTCCAATCTTTCCAGACAGGGCTTCTTGTTTTTTTTTGAATCTGCGCCTGTGTCTTTTTAACTGATAATGATCACCCAGGATATTTACGAAAATTACTTTCAAGCCCTGCTCAAGGGAGACAGATCAACCTGTTCCAGCCTGGTTCAGCAGTTGCTGGACCAGGATATTGCCCTTTATGAGCTCTATGTTGATCTGTTCCAGCGTTCCCTTTACCAGATAGGATACCTCTGGGAAACCAACAAAATATCTGTTTCAGTGGAACACATGGCCACTTCCGTCACTGAAAGCCTGCTGACCATGGCTTATCCCAAAATATTTTCTGCTGATCATAAGGGTAAAAAGGCGGTGGTTTCCTGTCTGGTCAATGAATATCATCAGATAGGCGGAAAAATGGTGGCTGATTTTTTTGAACTTCACGGCTGGGACGGATATTTTCTGGGGGCCAACATCCCTGTGGCCAGCCTTATGCAGGTTGTCAATGAAAAACAGCCTGACCTGCTTGCCCTGTCCTTAAGCATTTACTCCAACATGAACCATCTTTATCAGGTCCTGGATAAGGTATGCTCAGAACATCCAGACCTGGATATTATTGTGGGCGGCCAGGCTTTTCGCTGGGGAGGACAGGACATCCAGGACAAGTTTAACATGGTTAGATACATACCCTCCATTAAAGACCTGGAAAACATACTTGAATCTCATGATTAACATTCCTGAATTCGCATCTTCTGAACTGTCTGAATATCTGGATCAGGAAGCAGCTTTGCTGCTTCTGGTGCTGGATGAAAAGGGCACTGTTCTTAAAGCCAACAATTATACCCTGAACAGCCTGGGCCGAGATATTATCGGCAAAAACTTCAGCAAAATCCTGGTGGATTTCACCCAGCACACAAACCTGCAGGATATGCTCAAGCAAAACCGCAGGCCTCACCTGCTTAATGTCAATTACAGCTCCGGCCTGCCCCAGACATATTATTTCAGGTTTCTGCCCCTCAAAGACAGAATCCTGGCTGCAGGAGAATTGAATCATCTTGAAGTGGAATCCCTGCGCAGCAATATGATGAATCTGCACAATGAATTCAGCAATCTCAACAGGGAACTGCACAAAAAAAATGCTGAACTGGTCAAATTAAATGACCTGAAAAACCAGTTTCTGGGCATGGCTGCCCATGATCTGCGCAATCCCATAGGCGCTATCCAGAATTTAAGCGAATTTCTTCTGGAAGAAGCCGGTACATCCCTGTCCCAGGAACACCTTCAGTTTATCAATGTTATTCACAGTTCCAGCAAATTCATGCTTTCTCTGCTGGATCAGCTTCTGGATATTGCCAGAATAGAGGCCGGGAAACTGGAACTGAACAAAAAACCCACAGATCTCATCACTTTGCTCAAGTCCTGTGTGGATCTGAACAAGATCCTGGCAGACAAGAAAAAAATCAAAATCCGTCTGCACCATTATGAAGCCATCCCTTTGGTGGAACTGGACTCCATGAAAATTGAACAGGTCATGAACAACCTTCTGTCCAATGCAGTAAAATTTTCAGAAGCAGACACTGTGGTGGATATCAGTGTGTTCCAGAGCAATGAGCATGTAACCGTGGCAGTCAAGGATCAGGGACCGGGAATCCCGGAAAAGGATCTGGACAAGCTGTTTAAGCCTTTTTCCAAAACCAGTGTCCGGCTTCCTTCAGGAGAAAAAAGCACAGGTCTTGGTCTGGCCATTGTCCAGAAAATTATCATGGGGCATCTGGGCAAAATATGGGTGGAAAGCAAAGAGGGGGAAGGCTCAACCTTTTACTTTTCTCTGCCTGTCAGCCATCAGAAAAGGAATTCATAATAGTTTAGCAGTTTGCATGAGGCACAGGGACTGATTCTCCCAGCGCCTGTTTTTCCAGGTCTTTGTTTACATAAATAAAAAACAAGCGCTGGGGTGCCCTGCTTTCCTTAAAAAGGACTAAACTGTTACAGGAATTCTTCCCCTGCGGCTACAGCTTAGCTCTTGTCATCCAACAGGATTACAGACCCACCGGAACCTGCAAAAAACCCAGCTGACCTCTCAGCCTGATTATCCCTGAGATCCTGTTCCAGAATTCAATGGGTCCCGGTCACTGTCCGCACCTGATGAATATCTGTTATTCCCTGCAGAATCTTTATCAGTCCGTCCTGTTTCAGAGAAAGCATTCCTTCACTGACAGCCCGGGCTCTTATCTCTTCTGTGGGCTTTTTGTATTTAATCATTTTCTTGATGCCGTCGGTATTAAGCATCAGCTCGTGCACTCCCACCCTGCCCCGGTAACCGGCAATACACTGTCTGCATCCTTTGGCCCTGTAAAGGACAGGCTTTTTATCAAAGATTGCCTCAAGGTGTTCATCAAAGCCTTCTCCATACTCCACTGCCAGTTCTTTCAGCTCATTGGCGGTGGGATGATAGCTTTCCTTGCACTTGGGACACAGAGTCTTGATCAGTCTCTGTCCCAGCACTCCAAGGAGAGAATCGGCAAAGTTAAAGGGATCCAGCTCCATATCCAGAAGCCTGGTCACAGTTTCAGGAGCGGTGTTGGTATGCAGGGTGCTGAAAACCACGTGGCCGGTGAGGGAGGCCTCCACGCCTATATGAGCTGTTTCCCTGTCCCGCATTTCTCCGATCATTATCACATCAGGATCAGCCCTTAGAAATGAGCGCAGGATGGAAGCAAAGGTCAGACCAATCTTGGGATTGACCTGGACCTGTCTAAGACCCTCCTGACTGATTTCCACGGGATCCTCAGCAGTCCAGATTTTTCTTTCCGGGGTATTCAGATAGCTGACAGCCGAATGCAGGGTGGTTGTTTTACCTGAACCAGTAGGGCCCACCACAAGAATCAGTCCGTAAGGCATGTAAATGATCTGCTGAAAACTCTCCAGAATACTCTGTCTTAGCCCCAGCTTTTCCAGAGTCATGGGTTTGCCTGAAGCCAGGAGCCTGAGGACCACGTCTTCCTGGCCCTCCATGGTGGGAATGCTGGCCACCCTGAACTCCAGAATTCGATTAATCTCTGAAAGCTTGATTTTGACCTTTCCGTCCTGTGGAAGCCTTCTTTCAGCAATGTCCAGATTGGACATGATCTTGATCCTGGAAATCAGAGGTCTGGCCATGGCCAGTCTGAGCTTTCTGAACTCATGACAGGTGCCGTCGATTCTCAGCCGGATCATGCAAAACCTGGATCTGACATTAGGCTCAATATGGATGTCAGAGGCATTTTTCCTCCAGGCCTCCACCATCAAAGCGTTGACCAGGCGGACCACTTCACTGTCATGCTCAGTGATCTCTTCCTCTTCAATATAATCATCTTCAATATGTTCTTCTTCCAGATCTATTCCTTCGGCCAGGGAAGAAATATTTTGTTCAGAGCGAAACTGGGAGTGAAAATGATCTATAAATTTTTCAATATCCTCAGAAAGGGCCACCTGGGGAATAATCTGGCTGGTGCCAAAGATGAATCTGATTTCATCCAGACGCCCCAGGTCATAGGGATTGTTCACCAGAACAACAATGCTGTTCCCTTCCATCTTCAAGGGAACCCAGCCGAATTTTTTCAAAAAATCCGGATCAAGATGCTTTTTCTCGTAAAGCTCAAATGGAGGTTCATAAGAATGATCAAAAAAGACAAAATCAGTATCATAATACTGTGCCAGGGATTTGCCCAGCTGGTGCTTGTCAATCCCGAATGAACCCAGAAGGATCTCATCCACGGATTTTTTCTCATTTCTGGCCATATTCATGGCCTTCTGAATGTCATCGGTCTTCAGCAGACCGGATTCTACCAGATATGAATACCTGTTGCTGGGTTTGATAATTTTCAGTCCCTCCTTTGCAGAAGCGGCGGGTCAGACAAATAATTTGCAAAGCTTGAAAAACCGTAACACCTTAGCCATTTGCAGGCTGCACTGGAACTGGCTCTCCTAAGAGCCTGTTTTTCCAAGTCTTTTTTTACATAAATAAAAAACAAGCGCTGAGTGCCTGCCCCCCTGGTTTCCTTAAAAAGGGCTAAACTGTTACAAAAAATTTTATTTATTCACCTTACCAATTATGACCAGGGGCAGGATGTCAGGGTTTGGGGGATGTTCAGCAAGCCGGGCTCAGTCTGTCTTAATCAGTCAGTCACTGGGGATCCAAAACCATGCCAGGACTTTTGCGGCAGGCCAGGCCGCAGGCACCATATCTGGGCACCACCTCAATGATCAGAATTAAAAAAATGCCCCGCTTAAGCGGGGCCGGAAACATGATCAGCAGCAGTCTACTTCAGCCAGGCCATCATTTTTCTCAGATTGTTTCCCACCTCTTCAATCTGATGTTCATGGGTCTTGCGCCTCATGGCCTTAAATCCAGGCATACCGGCCTGATTTTCCAGGATCCATTCCCTGGCAAAGGTGCCGTTCTGGATTTCCTCCAGCACCTTTTTCATTTCCTGTTTAACTTCAGCTGAAACTACTCTGGGCCCCCGGGTGTAATCTCCAAACTCAGCTGTATCACTTATGGAGTAATGCATCCTGGAGAAACCTCCCTCATAAAGAAGGTCCACAATAAGCTTCAGTTCATGCATGCATTCAAAAAAAGCCACCTCTGGCTGATATCCCGCCTCCACAAGAGTTTCAAAACCGGAACGGATAAGCTGGCTCACCCCGCCGCACAGAACAGCCTGTTCACCAAACAGATCAGTCTCGGTTTCCTCTTCAAAGGTGGTTTTAATGACTCCTGATCTGGTGGCACCTATGCCCTTGGCATAAGCCAGGGCAAAGTCCATGGCCCTTCCGGAATGATCCTGATGAACAGCTGCCAGGGCAGGCACTGCTCCGCCGCGCTCATATTCCCGGCGTACCAGATGCCCCGGACCCTTGGGAGCCACCATGACCACATCCACGTTGTCAGGAGGAACAATCTGGTTGAAATGGATATTAAAGCCGTGGCTGAAGACAAGCACCTTGCCTGCAGTCAGATTGGGCAGGACCTCCTTTTTGAAAACCCCTGGCTGATGCTGATCCTGAACCAGGATCTGAATCATATCCGCCTGCATGGCTGCGTCAGCCGCAGAAACCGGCTCAAAACCGTCCTGCCTGGCCTTTTTCCAGTTGTTTCCTCCTGGACGCTGGCCCACCACTACATTAAGCCCTGAATCTCTTAAATTCTGAGCATGAGCATGCCCCTGACTGCCATAGCCGATAATGGCAATGGTCTTGTCTTCAAGTAAAGAAAGATCCGCATCCTTATCGTAAAAAACCTGCATAACAACAGCTCCTCAATGTTTTAAAATCTCAGGGACAAAAGCATACCAGTACTTTATGCCAAGCTCAGGAAATGCAAATTGTCCTGCCTTTAAACCTGTCTAATTACTGCTGGTCACTGATCTGCCCTGAAAAGAAAGGTAGCATGGGCAAAAGAGCCGGACTCCGGAATCAGGACCTGATCTCAGGGAAACAAAACCGGGTTTAACCCGGGACAGCCTTTCCTGAGCACTTTGCGCTCAGAACTGCATACTTCTGCGCATGGCAACAGTGCCGGTCCTGGCAAATTCCTTGATGCCGAACTTCTGAAGAAGATTGACAATGGCTTTGATTTTACCCTGATCACCGGTTACTTCAATGGTCAGTTCATCAGAACTCACATCCACCACCTTGCAGCGGAAAATATCAGCTATCCTGAGAATTTCAGCCCGTTTGGCATCCTCGGCATTGACCTTCATGAGCACCATTTCTCTTTCCACTGACTTGAGGTCTGTCAGGTCCACCACCTTGATAACGCTGACCACTTTTCTGAGCTGTTTGACTATTTGCTCAATGATCTGTTCTTCGCCATAGGTGGTAATGGTCATGAGGGAGACTCCCTTTTCCAGGGTAGGACCAACATTAAGGCTGTCAATATTAAAGCCTCTGCCGCTGAACAGCCCGGCCACCCGGGAAAGGACTCCGGGCTCGTTTTCCACCAGCACTGATAATACATGTCTCATAGCCGGCCTCCTAAACCAAGAGCATTTCAGTTAATGAGGCTCCCGCCGGAACCATGGGATAAACATTCTCTTCCGGCTCCACCCGGACGTCAACGATGACCGGCAGAGGGGATGCAAAGGCCTTTTCCAGAACCGGCACAACATCCTCTTTCTTGTCCACAAGATAGCCTTCAGCACCAAAAGCCTGAGCCAGTTTGACAAAATCCGGATTGAGATGCAGACAGGTGGAGCAGTAATTCCTGGCATAGAACAGCTCCTGCCACTGCCTGACCATTCCCAGATATCCATTGTTCAGAATAACAATTTTCACCGGAAGCTTATAGCTCATGGCCGTGGCCATTTCCTGGATATTCATCTGGATGGAGCCGTCCCCGGCAATATCAATAACCAGTTTGTCAGGATGAGCCACCTGGGCCCCGATGGCCGCAGGAAATCCATAGCCCATGGTGCCCAGACCTCCGGAAGTAAGCAGGGTCCTGGGATTATGATAATGATAAAACTGGGCGGCCCACATCTGATTCTGGCCCACTTCCGTGGAAATTACTGCCTCGCCTTTGGTGATTTCGTAAATCTTCTCCATCACATACTGGGGCTTGATATAGCCTTTGTCCTCATCATAACGCAGGGGATGCTCCCTGGCCCAATCCCTGGTGGTGGTCAGCCACTGGCTGTGCTTCTGTTCCCACTGGATTTCCCGGAGCTCATCCAGTTCTTCTTCCAAGGCCTCAAGGGCGTAGAGACAATCAGACACTATGGGAATATGCACAGAAACATTTTTTCGGATGGAAGTGGGATCAATATCCACATGGATGATCTTGGCCCTGGGGGCAAAGGTGTTCACCTTGCCGGTCACCCGGTCATCAAATCTGGCCCCCACCGAAATAAGCACATCAGCATTGTTCACAGCCATATTGGCAGAGTATGTGCCATGCATGCCCAGCATGCCCAGCCACAGAGGATCGTTTCCAGGAAACGATCCCAGCCCCATCAAAGTGGCGGTAACAGGAATAAAGTAACGCCTGGCCAGTCTGGTCATAACTTCACTGGCCTGGGATGAAATCACCCCGCCTCCTGCGTAAATCAGGGGCATGGAGGCCTTGGAAATCAGGCGGGCCGCTTTCCTGACCTGTTTTCTGTTGGGGGCGTAATTGGGATTGTAGCTTCTCATGCTGATGTTTTCAGGGTAATTATACTCAGCCCTGGCCTGCATGACATCCTTGGGCAAATCAATCAGGACCGGTCCCGGTCTGCCTGTGGAAGCAATGTAAAAGGCTTCCTTGACCGTCTTGGCCAGATCAGCCACATCCTTGACCAGATAGTTATGCTTGGTGCATGGCCTGGTTATGCCTACAATATCCACTTCCTGAAAAGCGTCATTGCCTATCAGAGGGGTCGGCACCTGGCCGGTGAAAATGACCATGGGAATGGAGTCCATATAGGCCGTGGCAATGCCTGTAACCGTGTTGGTGGCCCCCGGGCCTGAAGTCACCAGGCAGACCCCCACTTTTCCCGTAGACCTGGCATAACCGTCAGCTGCATGCACAGCTCCCTGCTCATGCCGGACAAGATAATGCCGGACAGGATAATTGGGGAGCTGGTCATAAATATCAATAACTGCACCGCCCGGGAAACCAAAGATGTGCTCAACACCTTCCCGGGTCATGCTTTCCAGAAGTATCTGAGCCCCTGTGAGCTCCATTTTAATCCTCCATTTTTTTAAATTTATCAAGAATAGCGTGCATCCGGGTCTTTCCTGAGAGCTTTTTCTTTTTCAACTCCTTGACTTCCTGATCTTCCGCCGGAGTCAAATAGGGTTTGTTCTCAAATTTTTCCAGCATTTTCTCATAGGAAAGGTGTTCATCCCAGAGCTTCTTCAGTTCTTCATCCTGTTCTCCGTACTTGGCGATCAACTCCAGCTCATATTGTTCCATCGCGCCCTCCTTGATTGAAATAATTATATTTGCTTAAAAAGTTCTTCCATAAGACACCATTGATGTTTTTCACCATAATTGTTTTCATCCTGCCCAAATGACCTTTTTCAATCCTGACCTGATTCTTTCTGACCCCCAGTTCCCTGGCCAGAAAAGAACAAAGACAGATATTGGCCTGGCCTCTGGACGGGGAAGCCTGGATTCTGATCTTCAGTCTGCGGTCGTGCAGCCCTGGGATTTCGCTTTTTACAGCTCCGGGCTGAACAAAGACCCATATCCTCCATGTAGTGTCGTCAACCTGCTCAAAAAAACCGTCACTCATATGCATTCTCTTGACAGTCAAAAATTCTCTATCAACGTCTTGTATTTACTGACAATTTCCAGA
>CAZHCY010000032.1:0-12927 GCA_964531185.1 uncultured Desulfovibrionales bacterium
CATTTTATGAAAATCTTCAGTGGCTTCATCTTCAAGGATGTCATGTACATCATCAAAGGTAACAATGCCCACCAGTTTTTCATTACCATTGATAATAGGCATGGCCATCAGGTCATATCTGGACATGACCTCGGCAATATCTTCGGCTTCATCCTCAGCCCGGCCGAAAATGGGGTTGGGATTCATGAGTTCTTTGACCCGGGCCGATGGAGAAGCCACCAAAAGCTCTCTCAGGGAAACCACCCCGATCAGTCTTCTGTTTTCATCAATAATAAAGGACTGGTAGATGGTTTCCTTGTCCGGCGCTTCTCTGCGCAGCTTTTCTATGGCTTCCCTGGCGGTGATGTCAGGCTGCAGAGCACAGTAGTCTGAAGTCATAACCGCGCCCGCAGTATCCTCAGGAAAGGAGGATAGTTTTCTAATATCTTCCCGTTCAGCCTGGGCCAGGGCAGGAAGTATTTCTTCCTGCTGCTCAGGGGTCAGCCGGTTGAACAGATCCGCCCTTTCATCATGGGACATGGCGCTGACGATCTTGGCCAGTTCTGTTCTGCCCATGATCCTGGCCATCCGGGCTTCAAAGCTGGGCTCAAGATAACTGAATATGGCAGCCTGGTCCCTGATCTTCAGAAAGTTGATCAGTGCACAGGCCTGCTCCGGCTGAAGCATTTCCAGTATTCTGGCTGAATCGGCAGGGTGGAGTCTGCTGAATAACTCCTGGATCAGACTTCTGTTGTCAGTTGCCAGGCATTCCTCTATTCTGGAAAGCAGCAGTTTACGGCTGGAATTTTCGCCGGAAAGAGCAGCGTTAATGAAATCCTGCTCTTCTAAGATGATTTTGTCTATCATGATCCATCTCCTTTGCTGGCCGCCGCGAGGCCGGCAAAGGCGGATCAGATGGAAACGCTCAGGAAGGGTCTGATGCCGAAGCCGTTCTCACGGTTTTTGAATATGAAACAGCTGTTGGATAAACTTTGAGTGAGTGGAAATGAATTTCGGTCTTAATTCTACTCGGAAGATCCATTTTTTATTAAACTCTGGTTAAACTGTTGACCGGGTTTTCAGCTGCCCGGAATAATTGTGAAAATAAAACAGTAAACAGAACAAAAAAGCAATCAACCTGGAAGTTACTATTTTATTGCTTATGGATCTGTCAAGGTTTTTTGCCCGTGGATATGCAAGAGTTCAGGATTGTCGTCCAGTTCTCATTTTTCAAAAAATTGAGGCAAAAAGCAAGGCATTCGTGTTACTTTTTAGGGAAAGTTGTTTTTTCTTTGACATGAAATTTAATTGAATATATCTGTTGCCTGACAGATTTTAGCAGGATAAAGAATCGTGGTAACCGTTTAGCCGTTTGTATGAGGCACGGGGACTGGCTCTCCCAGCGCTTGTTTTTTTCCAAATCTGTGTTTGCATCAACCAGAAAACAAGCGCTGGGGTGCCTGTCCCCTGCTTTCCTAAAAAAAGGGCTAACCTGTTACGAATCTTGAAATTTTTTCAATTTTGTCAGGTTTGAATGTCTCATTTTGAACACGGTCAGATCCCTCCAGAATATAAAAAGTATGTGGGACGCAAAGTTTTTTTTCTTTTGCTGGTCCTGATACTGACGGTTTTATTTTTTATTCTGGCCATTTCAACCGGAGCAGTCAAAGTCCCGGTTCAGGAAGTCATCAGGTATCTGCTGGGCCTGGATCGTGACAATCGATTCAGCGTCATTATTCTGAATATCCGTCTGCCTCACGCTCTGGCCGCTTTTCTGGCCGGGGCCGGACTGGCTGCTGCCGGAGCAGCCATGCAGTCCATACTCAGAAATCCCCTTGGCTCCCCTTTTACTCTGGGCATATCTCAGGCCGGTGCCTTTGGAGCGGCATTTTCCGTGATGATTATGGGCAGCGGGGTGATGCAGAGCACTCAGGCCCAGGCAGTGACCATTTCCAATCCTTATCTGACCACCATTGTGGCCTTTTGCTTCTGTGTGCTGGCTTCCATGATAATTGTAGCCATTGCCAGACTGAGGGGGGCCAGCCCGGAAGTCATGGTTCTAAGCGGAGTGGCTCTGGGTTCTCTTTTTGGGGCTGGAACCATGTTTCTGCAGTATTTTGCTGATGATGTGCAGCTGGCAGCCATGGTCTTCTGGACCTTTGGCGATGTGGCCAGGGCAGGCTGGAATGAAATCAGAATCATGAGTTTGGTTGTTTTTTTGTCTGTGCTATTTTTCCTTTACAACCGCTGGAACTACAATGCCATAGATGCCGGGGATGAAACCGCCAGAGGACTGGGGGTCCGGGTGGAGCTTGTGCGCATGACCGGCATGCTGGTGGCCTCCCTGCTGACTGCCACAATAGTTTCCTTTCTGGGGATCATTGGTTTTGTGGGGCTGGTTTGTCCCCATATTGTCCGCAGAATCATTGGAGATGATCACAGGTTTCTCATGCCTGCTTCCTGTCTGACCGGCGGAGCTCTGCTGCTGGTTTCCGATACAGCGGCCAGACTTCTGCTGGCTCCGCATGTTCTGCCTGTTTCCATCCTGACTGCTTTTCTCGGGGCTCCCACCTTTTTATACCTGCTTATCAAAAGGAGGACGGGATGATTCTTTCAGTGCAGGATCTATGTGTGGGCTATAACCAATGTCTGGTGCTCAAGGATTTGAATTTTTCAGTGGCTCCCGGAGAGATGCTGACCATTCTTGGGCCCAATGGTGTGGGCAAGACCACTTTGCTCAAATGCATCAACCGGATTCTTCACCCCAGAAGCGGGGCTGTGCTGGTGGAAGATGCTGATGTTTTCCGGATGAACTCCCAGGAAATAGCAACCAGGCTTGGATATGTGGCCCAGAAGAGTGAAGCCGGGCGAATGACCGCTTTTGATGCGGTGCTATTGGGAAGAAAACCCTATCTGCGCTGGAGCGTGTCTGAAAAAGACCTGAAGATAGTGGATGCGGCCATCCAAAGGATGGGCCTGTCTCATCTGGCCCTGCGTCATATTGATCAGATCAGCGGCGGGGAGCTGCAGAAGGTCTGCATTGCCAGGGCCCTGGTTCAGGAACCCACGGTGATTCTTCTTGATGAACCCACCAGCAGTCTTGATTTGAAGAACCAGCTGGACATCATGAACACCATCAGAAAAATTGTTAAGGAACATGGCATAGCAGCTGTAATGACCATGCATGACCTGAACATGGCTTTCAGATTTACGGACAAATTTCTTTTTCTGAAAAAGGGCCGGCTGTACTGCCATGGCGCAGGTTCGGATCTCAGTCCGGACATGGTCAGGGAGGTTTACGGAGTGGAAGTGGATATTCTAAGTCACAATGGACAGACCCTGGTGGTTCCCAGATAACCAGGGAAATGGCATTACCTGTTTGTAAATGATTTTGTTTGATTTTGTATATATTTAAGGATCAGAAATGGACTGCACAGGGCCCTGATCAGCCCTTTGAATTTGTGCGCTGATCAGGGCCACTTTCCTGGTTTTTATAAAAATTCAGGCAGATGTTCCCTGATTTCCTCCTTTTTCAAACGGGTAACGTTTTTATCCATCTCAGCCCTGATTCTTTTTTCTGCAGCAGGCTCCAGCTCATTTCTGAGCATGCCCAGAAATTCAGGAGGAGCCAGGATATAAAGCCCCTGATATTTGTTGTCCAGAGCCCCCTGGTTGATGATCTCAGCCACATCGGCTGCGAATTTTCGAACTTCATGCTTTCTGGGGTCTGACGAGGGTTCAAAGGTGACCCTGCTTTTTCCTTTGGAAGGATTGATGCTTCTGCCGGGTCTGTCCTGAATAATATCTTTGCCTGCCTGTCTTCCTTCCGGGTGCACAACCGAATGAGTCTCTCTTTCCAGTACGTCCTTCCTGCTGGTTGTAAAAATTCTGGCCCGGCCGCTGTCTGCGGCCAGAATCCAAATAGTTTCCATGCTGTCTGCCTCCTGTTTTTTTTGGCAGCGGTTCAGGCCGGGGAGGTTTTGATCCAGGTTCAGTCCCTGCAGACCCCTGCAGCCCAGGAATATCCAAAGCACACTAAAGCAGGACCTGTCTGGGATTTTTTGATCATTACCCGGCCAGGGAAATTCCTTAAAGTCTGCTTAAATCTCCATTTCTTTTTCCCCTCTGAACAGCTGCTGTTTTGAATTGAAATCAGATGCAAATGCATTTATAGTCTTATATCCAAAAACTGACCCTGATAAAGGAGTTTAGAGTCTTAAGAATCATTCACGGCATTGCATCCGCCTGACTTATGTTTAAGTTAAGACTGACAGCCAGCTTGTCATCCTTTATGTTTTAAACTGGATTATTGCATAGAAAAAGACAGGTTTTTAAGCCAGAGTGTAGCAGTTTGGCCCTTTTTAAGGAAAGCAAGGCACCCCGGCGCTTGTTTTTTGGTTGATACAGGAAAAAGACTTGGAAAAACAAGCTCTGGGAGAGCCAGTCCCCCACCAGGCTGAATGCCTCCGGGCAGGAAGCCGATCCTTATGCAAATGGCTGAACTGTTACGCCAGAGTTTGCTTATGGTGACAGTTCAGCCCTTTTTCATAAGAGCAGGGACAGTCCCTGGCCCGGATTTAAAGGGTTGAACAAATACTTTTAAACAAGTCTGGAGGGTATCTATGGCAGCCGGGATCATCAGAAACATGCTTAACCATGCAGGAGTCCGGGTCAATGGGGATCGGCCCTGGGAAATACAGGTGTACAACAGAAAACTTTACACAAGGGTTTTTAATGAAAAGAACCTGGGGCTTGGCGAATCCTACATGGATGGCTGGTGGGACTGTGAAAGAATTGATGAGTTTATTCACCGTCTGCTTAACAGCGATCTGGAATGCAGAATCAGAGGGAACCTGAAATATATTATGAGGCAGGTTCCGGCTCTGGTTTTCAACCTGCAGTCGGCTCTGCGCAGCAGGATAATTGCTGATCGTCACTACGATCTGGGCAATGAGCTGTTTTTTTCATTTCTTGATCCTTATTATCAGTACAGCTGCGCGTATTTTAAAAATACAGATTCTCTAAACCAGGCCCAGCAGAATAAACTCAACCTGATTGCCGGCAAGCTGGAACTTAAAAGTGATGATCATCTCCTGGACATTGGATCTGGATGGGGAGGTCTGGCCAGATACATGGCTGAGAGCACCGGGTGCAGAGTTACAGGGGTAAATATTTCAAAGCGGCAGCTGGAATTTTCCAGGGAATTCTGCGCCGGACTGCCCGTGGAGTTTAAAGATCAGGACTACAGAGACATTCAAGGCAAGTTTGACAAGATTGTGTCTGTGGGCATGTTTGAGCATGTGGGGCTGAAAAACTATCAGGCTTTCATGAATACGGCCTATTCAGCCCTGAAAAAAGACGGCATTTTTCTGCTGCATACCATTGGAGGCAATAAATCCAAAAAGGGATGTGATCAGTGGATAACCAGATACATTTTTCCCAATGGGATGCTGCCCTCCATGGCTCAGATAGCCCAGCATTCCGAGGGCCTGTTTATACTGGAGGATGTGCATAATCTTGGACCCCATTATGACAGGACACTTATGAAGTGGAGTGAAAATTTTCAGAAAAACTGGCCGGAATTAAAAAATAAAACCAGCAAATATGATGAACGCTTTAAAAGAATGTGGGAATACTACCTTCTGTCCTGTGCCGGAGCCTTCAGGGCCAGAAACATCCAGCTCTGGCAGGTGGTGTTCACCAGAAAATCCTCCACAAGACCTCAGCCTGAGTGCAGGCTGGGATGACAGTAACAGTTTGGCCTTTTTATGGAAAGCAGGGGACAGGCATCCCAGCGTAAGTTTTTTATGTAAGAAACAGACTTGGAAAAACAAGCTCTGGGAGAGCCAGTCCCTGTGACCTCAGAAATGGCTAAACTGTTACGGATGACAAAGAAATTGAGTTTTGCTCATCCTTTGAAGAAATTGGGAAGAAACAGGGCTATCTGGGGAAACATGGCCAGAATGGCTATGCAGGCCAGAATGGTGAGCAGATAGGGCCAGGCTCCTCTGAAAATGGTGGTCACCGGAGTATCATGGACCATTCCGGCCACAACATAATCATTGGCTCCCACTGGAGGGGTTATGACCCCCATGCCCACCACCAGAACAATGATCACCCCGAACCAGATGGGGTCAAACCCCAGCTGGACAGCCACAGGATAGAATATGGGAATGGTCAGCAGGATGAGAGCCAGGGCGTCAATGAAGCAGCCCAGCACCAGATAGATGAGCATGATCACTGCCAGCACGGCCATGGGATGAATGGGCAGCTGGGCAGCCCACAGGGCCATGGTCATCGGTATTTTGGTAATGGCCAGAAATCTTCCAAATACAGTTGCTGCGGCCACCAGGAGCATGATCATGGCTGAGATGCGGATACTCTCCTGCAGAGAATCCACAAAGCCCTGCCAGGATAATTGCCTTCTGAGCACAGCCACGGCCAGGGTGGCTGCCGCTCCCACAGCCCCGGCTTCAGTGGGAGTGAAATAGCCATAGAAAAGCCCGCCGATTACTGCCAGAAAAATCAGGATCACTTCAATTCCGCCATTAACCACGGCTTTTATTTTTTCTTTGAATCCAACCTTTGGCCCGGCAGGGGCAAGTTCAGGATGACGGCGGACCATAAGGCAGGTGACCAGCATGAACATGGCCATGAGCAGAATCCCGGGCAGGATCCCGGCCAGAAACAGCCGGGAAATGGATTCCCCTGTGGCTATGCCGTACAGGATGAAAATTACGCTTGGGGGTATCATGACTCCCAGGATGGCTGAAGAGGCGACCACTGCGGTGGCCAGGAGACGGGAGTAATGGTTGCGGTTAATTGCCGGAACAGCAACAGCGGTCATGGTAGCGGCAGTGGCGGTGGTGGACCCGCAGATGGCACCAAAGGCGGTGCTGGCTCCAATGGTGGCCAGGGCCAGGCCTCCGGGAAGGCTGCCCATCACCTTGCATACAGCGTCGTAAATACGTCTGCTGATGCCTGCGTGATAGGCAATATAACCCATCCAGACAAACAGAGGGACCACAATCAGGGAGTAAGAGGCAAAGGTGTTATAAATTGAGGATGCCGCCATGCTGACGGCTGCAGCCGGTGAAACCAGGCAGGCATAGCCGCCCATTCCCGAAGCAAGCATGACATAGGCCACTGGCATGCGGCAGATGATGAGCACAAAAACCATGCATATGCTGATGAAGCCGATTTCAACGGGATCCATGCAAAGATTCCTTTCTCAGCATCAGCAGAAATGCTTTGCAAAAGTCCAGCAAAGCGGTAAGGGCCAGCATAAAAATCCCTGCAGCCACCAGATAATGGACTGGATAAAGAGGCAGCCCCAGAGTGGAAGTTTCAAGAGATCTGTCCTGGGCCTTGAAGGCTGACTGAATAAGGCCCCATCCCAGTGCACTGATAAAAATAAAAGAAATCAGATGCACCAGGCTGTCCAGCACAGCCTGTCTGCCCCGGGAAAGTTTATCAGCCACAAGGGTTACAGTGACGTGTCCTCTGGTCTGGGCGCAGTAGGCCACGCCCATGGAAAGAATAAGAGCCCCCAGAATTTCCACCAGTTCATAGCTCCCTGGAAGGGGTTTCCACCAGGTCCGGACCAGTATGTTGGCCACAATGACCATCATGACCAGAGCCAGGGCTGCCTGAGCCATTAGAGAGGTTTTTCTGGCCAGATAATTTATAATTTTTTCAAACCTGTTCAATTGGTGTGCCTTTCAAAAGAATTCCCCGGACTGATCAAAAAAACAGGTCGGTCCGGGGAAGATTCAGAAGTCTGGCTGCCTGATTAAGGCAGTTCAGAGGTTTTAATTAGTCTTGGAATATTTTTGGTCCAGCTCCCTGACGATTTCAACGGTCTGTTCTGCCGGCAATCCCTGCTTATGGTGTTCCTTTATCCAGTTATCAACAACCGGCTGCAGTCGTTTCAGCCATTTTTCCCTTTGCTCATCCGCAAGATTAATGATTTCCAGATGGTGTTCCTGCACTGACTCTTCCAGGATACCACTGGAAAACTCATCCATCATCTGACCGTAGGTGGCTGCGAATTCCTGGTTCATTTCCTGAAAAACCTCCTGGACATCAGGAGGAAGAGAATTCCAGGTATCTTTGTTCATGATTTTCATAAACACGATATTATACAGGAAAGGAGTGTTGGTGATATAGTCGGTGACCTCGGCCAGTCTGAAGGCTTTCAGGGTTTCGTTGGGAGCCAGGATCCCGTTCACCAGGCCCTGGTCCAGAGCAAGATAGGCTTCGGACATGGGCATGGAATGAGGCACCCCCCCCAGGCTTTCTATGGAGGGCACAGTGCCGCCCACAGCTCTTATTTCCATGCCGGACATGTCTTCCAGGTTTCTGACCGGTTTGGTGGACATGATGTTGCCCGGCCCTGTGGCCCAGAGAAACAGAACCTTGACGTCCTTGAATTCATCAATGTCCAGTTCCTGCTTAATTTTTTTGTATCCCTCATTAATGGTCATGGAGGCAGCCTGAGCATTGGCATTGAGATATCCTGGCAGCTCAAAGGCCTCCACCAGAGGAAACATGCCGGGAGTATATGAAGGACAGGTGGTCCCGATATCAGCAACTCCATTCAGAACCCCGTTATAAATTTCCTTGGCTCCCAGAAGAACTTCTCCAGGATGCAGAGTGATCTCCACCCTTTGGTTGGTCCTTTTTTGGACTTCTTCAATCCATTGGTTATGCATTTCAGCCACCTGAAAGGCTGTGGAAGGCCAGAAAGTAGCCATGCTGAGCTTGATGGTTTCCTGATCCGGAGATGATGCAGAAGGCTCAGGTTCAGCAGTGTTCTGAGATGTCTCGCCGTTTTGATCTGCCTGGGGCGATTCCTCTTCTGAAGCGCAGCCCGTCATGAAAAGAAAGGCTGTTAAAACAAGAATAAATAACAGTCTGAATGGTTTCATGCTGATCCCTGCCTGAAAGTTTAAGACAACAGCAGGCTTTCAAACCTGATCCTGGCTGATGAAAGGCCAGGCCATGGCAAAATTGCCGGCAGGCTTGAGACCGGTCCTGGTTTTTAACAGAGTCAGACCAGGAACGAACCCTTATAAAAAAAGGACATGGCTTGAAGCTGTCGTCGGTTAAAGAGCGCTACCCTGAGATCCATCTGCCTGATATTTTCTGATTTGATGAGGATGATCAGAATTTCAGGCTGGATTTGATTTCCATGTGTCCGGCGGATGCTGAACCTTCAGGATAAAAAAAGCAACCTACTCGAAAATATATTTATTTCAAGATATTTTTTGCAGTCCAGGAAGAAAGCAGCCCTATCACTCCAGGAGCTGGTTTTTTCAGCCTGAAGACAGGGCTGTTAAAACCGGCAAAAGCCGGAACATTCAATAAACAGGGCAAAACCAGCTTTGTGTGTTGCAATATATTGCCTGTGCCAAAGATATGGGTATGGCCTGGGCTGAGCACATTGTAACAGTTTAACCATTTGTTTGTATGTGGCACGGCTTCCTGTCCCGAGGCATACGGCCCGGAGGGGGACTGGCTCTCCCAGAGCTTGTTTTTCTGAGTCTGCTTCTTACCTTGAGAGTTAAAAGTTAAAGGTTAAAAGTTAAAGGTAAAGATAAAGAAATCAGGCTGTTGAAGCTGACAATGATGCGGACATTCAGGATTCCGGAAATTATCAGTAAATACAAGGTGTTGACAGAGAATCCTTGACTGTCAAGTTCTTACATTAACCAGAAAAAAAGCTCTGGGTGCCTGTCTCCTGCTTTCCTTAAAAAGGGCTTAACTGTTACAGCGCATTTTTCATGCTCCTCCTGGAGTTCAGCTGCGCTGCACCTGGGGGAGGACATGGAAAAATACCTGTCCTGACAATTGCAGCTGGCTTTTAATGGAGAAAAAGAGTAAAAAATAGAATTTCAGGGGGATTTGGATGGTATCGGTTTTTTGTGACAGTTTAGCCATTTGCATGAGGCATGGGAACTGGCTTTCCCAGCGCTTGTTTTTCCAGGTCTGTTTCTTACATAAATAAAACGCTGGGGTGCCCTGCTTTCCCTGAAAAAGGATATACTGTTACGGTTTTTTTAAAAAAATTCAAGCCAGCACAGGTATATGAAAGCTTCACCAGATTCAGCTTTTGAGTCATTTATTCACCGTCTTCTGCAGGCCATAAATTTTTACGGCACAGGCAAGTGGCTGCTGTATTTTATTTTCATCGGCATAATTGCCGGGGTGGGAGCAATTTTTTTTCAGGTCCTGTGCAGTATAGGCACTCACTGGTTTCTGGATTCCCTGGCCGGGTACAGACCCCTGGAGCCCAGCGGAGAGCCGGTACTTTTTGAACATACCAGCACTGAGTTCAACCGATGGATCCTGCTTTTTTTGCCCGCCCTGGGAGGAATTGTCAGCGGCTGGATTGTTTATTCTTTTGCTCCAGAGGCTGAAGGCCACGGGACCGATGCAGCCATCAGGGCATACCATAGAGCCGGGGGAAGGATTCGCGGTCGAGTTCCTCTGGTCAAAACCCTGGCTTCTGCCATCACCATGACCACGGGCGGTTCTGGAGGCAGGGAAGGGCCTATAGCCCAGATAGGGGCGGGATTCGGTTCTTTTCTGGCCGGCAAGCTGGGTTTGAATGAAAGAGAACGCAGAATTATGATGGCTGCCGGCGTGGGCGCCGGCGTGGGCAGTATCTTCAGAGCCCCTCTGGCCGGTGCCCTGTTTGCTTCAGAAGTACTGTACAAAGATCCTGAGTTTGAGGCTGATGTGCTTATTCCCACAGGGATATCCACAGTGGTGGCTTATTGTGTGTTCTGCATGGTTTTTGGCTGGGGCAGTTTGTTCAGTGCTCCTGAATTCAGCTTTTCCAATCCCATAGAACTCGGGCCTTATACTGTCCTGGCTTTTGTGCTTATTGGAGTCAGTTTTGTCTATGTGCGCACCTTTTACGGAGTGCATGAAATTTTCAGCAAAATTCCGGTCAAACCCCATTTTAAGCCGGCCATGGGCGGCCTGCTCACCGGCATGGTGGGCTTCTATCTTCCGGAAACCCTTTCCTTCGGCTACGGCATCATTCAGCAGGGTCTTTTCGGGGAGGTGGGCATCCTGCTTCTGGCCGGGGTGGCTTTTGGCAAGATTTTGACCACATCCTTTACCATCAGCTCCGGAGGAAGCGGCGGAGTATTCGGGCCTTCCGTGGTGATCGGGGGGGCTCTGGGAGGAGCAGTGGGGCAGGTTTTTCAGCAGATTACACCAGAAGCAGCTCCTCCTGCAGGGGCCATGGTGGTGGTGGGCATGGCCGGCTTTTTCACTGCTGTATCCAACACTCCCATTTCCACCATAATTTTCGTCAGCGAAATGACCAGTTCCTATTATCTTCTGCTGCCCAGTTTTCTGGTCTGTCTGCTTTGCTATTATTTTTCCCAGCGGTGGACAATATTCAAGGAACAGGTTCCCAACCGGGCTGCTTCTCCAGCTCACTCAGGGGAGTTTTTCTTTAATGTGCTTGAATCGCATCATGTCAGGGATCTGGCCTCCCAGATCAAACAGGCCCCCACTGTGCCCAGGGGGATGAAATTCTCGGAATTCAAAAAATTCTTCTGTCAAACCAGCCAGCATTATTTTCCAATAGTCAATTCCCAGGGAGAACTGGAAGGCATTTTTTCCAATACCGATTTTCGGGAGGTTCTTTTTGACCCGGAAGTTGAAAAGCTCCTGGTGGTGGACGATATGGCCACCAGTCAAATAATCAGTACCAATATGTCTGAGGATCTGCATCAGGTAATGAATAAATTTACCCGCAAGAATCTGGACAGTCTGCCGGTGGTGGATGTGAACAATCCCCGCAAACTTCTGGGGATGCTCAGAAGAAAGGAAGTGATTGCTTTTTACAATGAAAAAGTGAAGGAGCTCAGTGAGGGCAGTTCCGGGCTGAACAAGCTGACTCCGGGTTCTGCCTGATGATTGGCTGGCCTTTCTCTAAAATACCCTTCAGCTGGAATTTTTGAAGGGATACAGCTGGGCTGAGAGCATTCCGGCGAACATGAGCAGGCACCCCATGATTTCTTTGATGCCCATTATTTCATTGAGTATTACCCAGCCTGCCAGGACAGCAAATACGGATTCCAGGCTGAGGATGATGGCGGCATGAGCTGGAGGAGCCTGCTGCTGGGCCACAATCTGCAGGGTATAAGCTACGCCTGCAGACATTATTCCCCCGTAGGCAATGGGGACAATGCCCTGGATGATGCCGGTCAAGGCGATCTCCTCAAAGAGCAGGGCAGTGATAAGACTTAGGATGGAGGTCACGAAAAACTGTGCAGCCGCCAGTTTTATACAGTCCACTCTGGTGACCATCCAGCCTATGGCCAGTACATGCAGAGCAAAGGCCACAGCGCAAAGCAAAACCAGAAAGTCACCAAGTTCGATTCTCAGGCTGTGGGTGATGGTCAGCAGATAAAGGCCTGCCACAGCAAGCACTGATCCTATCCAGACTCCTTTTCCAGGTCTTTGTTTCCAGATGAGACCCAATATGGGCACAATCACCACGTACAGGCCGGTTATAAAGCCGGCTTTCCCGGCTGTGGTGTAAACAATGCCCACCTGCTGCAGGCTGCTTCCCAGAAAAAGCAGAAAACCGGCCATGAGTCCGGCCCGGAAAAGAAATCCAGGTTCATGTGTCTTGTCAAGCAGGCTGTTTTGCTGCCTGGCCTGCCTGAATTTTATAACGGGAAGCAAAGTCAGGGTACCCAGGCCGAATCGCACGGCATTGTAAGTAAAAGGGCCCATATAATCCATGCCTGCCCGTTGAGCCACAAAGGCCACTCCCCAGATAAAAGCCGTGAGGAGCAGTAGAAAATCGGCCCGGAAACTTGCTGTAGTTCTTGGCATATCAATACTTTCTGTGAGTTTTGAAGATAGTAACAGTTTAGCCGTTTGCATGAGGCACGGGGACTGGCTCTCCCGTCACCC
>CAZHCY010000033.1:0-12863 GCA_964531185.1 uncultured Desulfovibrionales bacterium
ACCGGCCCGGGTAGGGGGTCATGGAGTGTCCCAGGATGGCCAAGCAGTTGGAAAAACCAACAGGATGCAGCGCCATGACCTCCAGAGAACCTTCGGTGAAGCACACCTGCCTGGACTGGATAATGCTATTTCTGGCCTGGTATAAGCCGTAAAGATGTTCTCCTTTTTTCTATACCGGACTTTCGCTGCTGTTTAAATATTTGGGTTCTCCATGGTCCAGCACTCTGGCTCCAAAAGCCACTGTCTTTCCTGACAGACTGACAATGGGAAAAATCAGCCTGGCCCGGAAGCGGTCATAGATCCGTCCCTGGGCATTCCGGCTGAGCACACCGGCCATGACTCCTTCCTCAGGAGCAAAGCCTTTTTTCCTGAGAAAATCCGTCAGGTTCTGCCAGCCGTCCGGACTCCAGCCCAGCTGAAAATTCTGGCAGGTCTCCCGGGAGATTTTTCTTGAAGCCAGATATTTCCGGGCTGCCTGTCCTGATGCCCCCTGCAAAAGATCATGAAAAAATCTGCCGGCCAGGGAATTAATATCCTGGGCCCGGCTTACTTCTCTGGCCCGGCCCTCAGGAGCACTGCCTCTGTACTCCTGCAGCCTGACCCCTGCTTCGGCGGCCAGCTGCCTCAAGGCTTCTGAAAAATCCAGCCCGTTGATTTCCTTGTAGAACTCAATCAGATCTCCGCAGGCCTGACACCCGAAACAATAATAAAAACCCTTGTCCGGACTTACTGTGAAAGAGGGCTTGGTTTCCTGGTGAAAAGGACAGGGCGCGGACCATCTGTCCCCTGCAGGCTTCAGATCCACATATCTGCTGACAATATCCACCAGGGACAATCTGGACTTAATTTCAGCAATGGTATCCGCATCAACTTTTGCCATGACCTTTTCCCGCACCTGACAACAGTCCCGGCCAGGCAATCCGGGCAGTGCTAACAAATGATTAAGTTCATTGCCGGCCTTGTCCAGGGCTGGCTGAGGCTATTTCAGCTCCACCTCGGTCATGCCCTCCCCTCCAGCCAGATCATGGCAGCACCTGAATTCCTCCACAGCCGGGTTCTGACGCAGACAGTCATGCACTGTTGTTCTCAAAACACCAGTGCCTTTGCCGTGGATGATTTCAAGCTTTTTTCTGCCTGAAAGCAAGGCCCGGTCCAGATACTCTTCTAATATGCCCTGGGCCTCATCAGGATACTTGCCCCGCAAGTCCAGCTTCATGGGCAGAGGTTTAAAGGAGGTGGAAGCAGCAAGCCCCTGGCTCTTTTGGTTTTGTTCAGGCTGGGGATTTTCCAGATCCTTAAACCTGACCCAGATGGATATCCCGCCCAGATCCATCTTGACCTGCTCTCTGCTGCCATCCATTTCCTGCACAACCCCGGTTTTCTGCCAGGGCTGGTACAAAAGCCTGTCTCCTGTCTTTATCTGTCCCGGATCCAATGCTTCTGCCTTTTGAGCTGTTTTTCTCTCCTGCTGCCCGTCTATCCTGTTTCTGACTGCGGCCAGTTCCTTGAGGGCCTTTTTGCGCCCTGTCTTGTTTTCCTGCCACTGCCTGAGAATCTTCTGGGAAATCTCCCTGACCTCCCTGACAAGCCTGTCCCTGTCCGCGCGCATCTCCCGGGCCAGTTTCTGCTGCTCTTTCTCCAGCTCCTTTTCTTTTTGCCTGATATTTTCCAGTTCCCGGTCTTTTTCCTGAGCCAGGGCATTCAGCCTGGAAAAAATCTCGTCCTGTTTCCGGCCGTCCACCAGCAGATACTCTTCGGCCCGGGAAATTATCCAGCTGTCAAGGCCCTGTTTTCTGGCAACTTCCAGGGCCAGACTTGCCCCGGCCTGATCATACCCAAGCCTGTACATGGGGTTCCCTGTCTGCTGATGAAACAGCACAGAAGCCGCCCTGACTTCCGGCCTGGAAAGGGCATAGGCCTTAAGGGCCGGGAAATGGGTGGCTGCAGCCAGCCAGGCCTTTTTTTCCAGCACCGCATCCACCACTGCCTGAGCAAGGGCCGCACCCTGGCCAGGATCTGTACCCAGCCCGAACTCATCAAGTATTATCAGTGTGTTTTCATCAACTTCAGGCCAGAACCCGCTGAAATGGTGAATCTGGGAAGTAAAGGTGCTCAGACTGTCCTCAACACTCTGGGAAGAGACCATGGACACGAATATCTTGCTCCACCGGGGAATCCGGCTTCCTTCATCCGCAGGAACAGGCAGTGCGCTTAAGGCCATGAGGGCTGCCAGCCCCAGAGTCTTCAGGCAGACAGTCTTCCCTCCGGCATTCCCCCCGGAAATGACCAGAGCCCGCTGCCCCTGTTTTAGCCTGACATCAATGGGCACTGCTTCATGCCCGCCCAGCACCAGAAGAGGATGGCGGATATTTTTCAGAGTCAGGTTTCCCCCGGCCCGGGAGACCTCCAGGGGCACTGCCCTGAGCTCCTGGGCAAAGCCTGCCTTGGCCAGCAGAAAATCCATTCTTGCCAGCCACTCAAACAATGCCCGGGAATCGTTTTCTGCATCCAGGCAAAGCCCTGTCAGATATTCCAGGACTCTGCCCATCTCCAGCCGCTCCCTTTTTTTCAGTCTCTGCAGCTTGTTGTTCAGTTCCGTGAGAAACAAAGGTTCAAAATAGCACGTCTCCCCTGTCTGGGAATAATCATGGATAATGCCCTGAATCCTGCCCTTGAAATTGGCTTTCAGGGCCAGTACGTATCTGTCCGAGGAAATGGTCAGGTATTCATCCTGAAGATACTGAACAAGGCCGGGGTGGCTCAGGGAATCGTCAACCTTCTTGGAACAGGCCTGCCTGATGGCTCTGATTTCTTTGCGCACCTCATAAAGACCTGGAGAGCTTTCATCCCTGATCTCCCCTGCATCGCCTATGCAGCGCTTCAGGGCATCAAAAAACCTGGCAGGCCAGTGCAGTCCGGATCTCAGACTTTTCAGGCCCGGAAAGCTCTGTTCATCAACACCTTCCAGGGCCAGATAAACTCTTCCGGCTTCCCTGAAAAAAGCCTTCCATTCCCAGAAGTCCTCCACTTGAAGTACGGCATCCTGGTTTTTCAGGCTTTTCAAAACCGGCCTCATATCAGGAAAATCACCCAGGGAAATGGCGTATTCTTTTTTGCACCGCATTATTTCCCGCAAAAGCCCGTATTCAAGATCAAGCTCTTCCCTGGACAGATTAAAAGAAACATCCAGGCACATCTGCTTGCCGGGATTGGAAACAGCTTTGCGGCTCAGGTGGTCAAGGACTTTTGGGAATTCCAGCAGATTGGCAGTGGTTTGTTCCATATCAGGAAGAAAAGCAGAAGCTTTAGGCCCCCTCAGATCAGGCCGGAAAAAGGGTCGAGCTGACTGTAAAGAAGAAAAAGCAGCGGAAAGCAGGGGCACGAGGGTGGCCGGTTAATATTCAGGCTCGGATCAGGGAGAAAGCAGCTCACGGACCAGGGAACTCACTTCACGCCCATCAACCCGACCCGGAAATTTGTGGTTAATGGCCTTCATGACTCTGCCCATGCCCGACATATCGCTGACTCCCAGCTCCTGGATGGTTTCAGCAGCAATGGTTTTCATTTCTTCCCGGGAAAGAGCTGCCGGCAGATAAGACTCGATAATGGCAATCTCCCGGCTTTCGGATTCACTCAGATCATGGCGGCCGGCCTGGGTATACTGACGAACAGACTCTTTTCTCTGTTTGACTTCCCGGATCAATACATCCATGGCTTCTGCATCGGAAAGCCCGGTCCCAAGCTCTATCTGTTTATTTTTCAGGGCTGCCTTGAGCATGCGCAAGACAGCCACCTTCTGGGTTTCTTTATTCTTGTAAGCAAGGATAAAGTCTTTTTCAATACGCTCAGTTAAACTCATGGTTACATCATCTGCATTTTGCGCATTTTTTTCATCAGTCTCTTTCTGGCTGCAGCTTCCTTCTTTTTTTTCTGGATACTCGGCTTTTCATAATGCTGCCTTTTCTTCAGTTCAGACAATATGCCAGCTTTTTCAACCTGTTTCTTGAATTTGCGCAGCGCGTAATCAAAATTGTCGTTTTCTCCAAGAATAACTCCCGGCACTAAGACTCACCCCCTTGCTTGAATTGCTGATAAAGTAACAGTTTAGCCATTTACATGAATCACAGCTTCCTGCCCGGAAGCATACAGCCCGGAGGGGAACCGGATCTCCCAGGGCCTGTTTTTTCTTAGTCTGTTTTTTACATGAATAAAAAACAAGCGCTTTGGTGCCCAGCTTTCCTGAAAAAAAAGGGCTGAACTGTTAACTGATAAACTGTTTTCTTCCCAGTCCCTTAAGGGACGCGAGAAGAGAACATAAAAACATAACCATGTTTGCCGGCTTTGGCAAGAAAAAAAGAGGGCTCTGAGCCCTCTTTTTTTTTTGAATTTACTGGTCGGCAATTATTCAGCGGATTTCTTTTTTTCAGCCAGAGTATCGCTTAAGGACTGGAAAAAAACCACTCCCAATCCGATGCCTATGGTGGCGAGTACAAGATAAAGAACGCTGAAAAAAACAAAATGATCGGCCATCCACCAGGGTATATCCTGGGGGAGCATGCTCTGGATGGTCTCGCCGGGCATCATTGTTTTCCACTTCAGGTCAATCATGAAGACCTCCCGGATCTTTTATTATTTTACCGCATCTTTAAGGATTTTTCCGGGTCTGAATTTGACAACCTTGCAGGCGGGAATCTTAATTTCTTCACCAGTGCGGGGGTTGCGTCCGTTGCGGGCCTTTCTCTCTTCCACGGCAAAGGTTCCAAATCCGGTGAGGGTGAGCTTGCCTTCAGAGACCAGTATATCCTGGACAGAATCCAGAAATGCGTTAAGGGCCTTGTCTGAGTCGGTTTTGGTCAAGCCGGCTTTGTCCGCCATTTTGGATACCAGATCAGCTTTTGTCATCAGTAACTTCCTCCTTAAAAAGTTAATCAAAACATCACTCAATAAATCTTAGATATATTATTAAAACAACCGGTTCAGCTGAACAGTCATTTTCATTGACCCGGCTGTTGAATGCTCTAAGGAAAGCTGCCTCTCCCTTGTCACAGGCAAGATACATAGGAAAAACAAAATTTCAGGGCTCAAGTCAAGACAAAATTTATTGATTCTCAGGATAAATCAAGCCCGAAAGCTGCTGAAACACCTCTGGATCCAGGGTCTCCGGCCTGGCCTGAGGCTGGATCCCCTTATGTCTGAAAAACAGATTTAAATCATCATTCCAGTAACTTGAAAGGATTTTTCTAACCTGCTTGCGTCGCTGCTGAAACATCATTTTCAGCAGTTTTTCCAGGGAAGGACCCCAAAAAATTTTTTTATCCATTTTCCTGAAAAATCCAACTACAGCCGAATCCACCCCAGGTACCGGCCTGAACACCCTTGGGGAAACACAAAACATTATCCTGACCTCAAAATGAGACTGAAGCCAGACCGACAGCATTCCATAGGTTTTTCCTCCGGGCCTGGAAACAATCCGCCGGGCAACCTCCTTTTGCACCATAAACACTGCAGAATCAAGCACCTGGTGCTGCCCGGCCAGATCCCAGAGAATCCTGGAAGCAATATTGTAGGGAAGATTGCCAAGAATTTTCAGTCGTTCCGAGCCCGGCATCCTTGTCCAGTCCCAGTCCAGAACATCGGTATTAATCACTGCAAGACCGGGAAATCTGGCTTTGAGTTCCCGGCAGAGGCTGAAGTCCTTTTCCAGGACCAGGAGCCTGTCAGTACAGCCGGCTATATGCTCTGTAAGGGCACCTTTGCCCGGACCAATTTCCACAACCCGGTCCAGCCTCTGAATATCTATGCAGGAAGCTATTTTTGAGCAGATATTTCTGTCAATGAGAAAATTCTGTCCAAGGCTTTTTTTTGGCCTGTGCATGCATGCTTAAGCGTTAAAAATTATCAGTTGAAAGCATAAAAAAATGCCAGGCTCCCGGCCCTTTCACTGCCCCTGCCTGAAACAGGGAAAACTTCATAATCCGGCTAAGCCCTTTATCTCCGCCATGGACGCTGGGCTGAGAAAAAACCGGGCACTGTTCGAAAACTTGAGAGTTAAAAGTTAAAGGTTAAGAAACAGGTTAGCCCTTTTTAAGGAAAGCAGGGGACAGACACCAAAGCGTTTTTTTTGGGGTGATCTAAGAAACAGACTTAGAAAAATCAGGCCCTGGGAGAGCCAGTGCCTGTGCCTCATGCACATGGCTGAACTGTTACGGTTTTTTCAGCTTTTTCAGCTTTTTCAGCTTAAGGGCCCGGGCTCTCTTGTCATGCCAGAATCTGACCATGCGGATTGATGCCGTGTAGACCAGAACCGCCAGGATGGTTCCTACCATCAGCCCGCCAGAAAACATAAGCCAGAAAAAATCCCAGCCCAGATCCAGAAGATTGCAGAGGGTAAGCTCATCCGCATCAAACTGTCTCCTTCCAGCCGGAATTATCATCCTGCCCACCTGGTAAAGCCCGTAGTATACAAACGGAGCATACAGGGGATTTGTGATCCAGGTACCCAGGGCAGCTGTGATTTTGCTGCACCTGAACAAAAAGGCCAGGGCCAGGGCCGCAGCGGTCTGGAAAGGAATAATTGGCAGGCAGCCTGTAAAAACGCCTATGGCAAGCCCCATGGATACTGAATGAGGACTTTCCCTGATGCGCAGAAACCTGATCTGCCAGTAGCGAAACACGCGGCCCAGGGCCGTCCTTGGTTTTACCTTCAACTCAGTCTGGGCAATGAAGATTACCGGTTTTTGGTCAGGTTGGATAAATTCCAGTCAAGGCTGCATTTGTCCAGGCAGGGAGAAACATCCGGCCGGCACCTGAAATTTCATGTCAGGGAAGCTTTTCCAGGGCCTGGACCAGCTTTTCCAGCCTGGGCCGCTTGTTGATGTCTTCCACATGCACAAAAGTTATCCTGCCCTTTTTGTCCACCATGAAAACAGCCCTTTCAGCTGTCCCGTCGCTGCGGAGAATTCCGTATTTTTCAGCTGTCCGGCCATGGGGCCAGAAATCGGATAAAACCGGAAACCACAGTCCGCCCATGGCCTCCACCCAGGAAAAAAGGGATGGAAGATTGTCCACACTAATTCCCAGAATAACTGTGTCTGTATCGTCAAAAAAGCTTCTGGCCAGGTTGTACCCGGGCCACTGATCAGAACAGACCGGAGTCCAGGCAGCCGGGATAAAGGTCAGCATGACATTTTTTTCCCCCCTGTAATCTGACAGCCTGATGTCCCGGCCGCAGATACAGGGCAACAGGAAATCCGGGGCAGTATCTCCAGGCTCAAGATGCGTCTGGCTGTCCACAGGCTTTTGCTCTTCAGGCTCATAAAGGCCCTCAAGGGTGGCCCAGGCCGGCATCTGGTGCAAAAGGACCGCCAGAAAAAGCCCCAGACTAATCAGCCGGAAGTTCATTTTTCAGCTCCTCAAAAAATTGTTCAGGACTGCTGAAGGCCCCCTTATGGGTAGCCAGAACAGCTGAATCATCAGTATTTACAAGAATAAAAAATGGAGTATTCACCTTGCCCAGCAATTCATGCCACTCGTAATCCGGGTCAGGGAAAAGGGGAAATGCAATCTCATATTCCTTTTCAAAGACCCCCACCTCAAAAGCTGAATTTCCCGGTGCTATTCCCATTATCTTGATCCTGCCGTCCAGGCCCTGCTCCTGAATAAGACTGAAAAGCTCATTCACTTCACTGGCTTCGGCCTGGCAAATGGGGCAATACATGCTGAATATCTCAACCAGGACCAGATCAGCAGAAATATCTTCCACTGCAAACTGCTGCTTTGCACTGTCCAGCCCCAGATAATCCACAAGGGCATCTTTTTCCGGCACAGCCAGGGTTTTGGAAGGGAACGTCTTCAAGTCGGCTGCTGCCCGGGCATGATTTGCCGAAGCATGTCCAATGGCGGCGATCAAAACGGTGCAGAGCAGCAAAGGCATGTATTTCTGTAAATAATCAGGCATATGAGTCCATGACCTCTCTGAGTTTGTCTTTTGCCGGCCGGCTGCCATAGAGCAGGTCCCCGGTTGGATGGGGCAGACGCTGTTCAAAGGGCTGCCTGTCGCCTCGATATATAATACCCACCGGGATTCTCTCTCCCCATACAGCGGCCAGATTCATGGCCTTTTCCCAGTTCCGGGGATCATGGCCGTCCGGGTGGTAGCAGCGCTCCTTGTACCAGGCAAAAGTATTGATCTTGTTGAAGCTTACACAGGGCTGCATAATATCCACCAGACTGAAGCCCGGCTGCTTCATGGCCTGAACAATCATTTCCTCAAGATGCTCAGGCAGACCGGAAAAACTTCTGGCCACAAAATTGGCCTTCATGGCCACGGCCAGGGCCACAGGATTGAAGGATTCAGAAGGATTGCCCCTGGGCTGGGCTTTGGTGGTCTGGCCCAGGGTGGTGGTGGGACTGGCCTGTCCCTTGGTCAGCCCGTATATCTGGTTGTCATGAACCAGCATGGTCAGGGTGACATTTCTTCTGATGGCCGCCAGAAAATGGTTGCCGCCTTCTCCGTAACTGCAGCCGTCTCCGCTTTCCACCACAATATTGGCTTTGGGGTTGGCCAGCCGGATACCTGTGGCTGCAGCCAGGGCCCGGCCGTGCAGTCCGTTGAACACATTGGTTTTCAGGTAGTGCGGGGTTTTGGCCGCCTGCCCGATCCCGGATACAAATATGGATTCATGTGGTCTGATCCCTGATCTGGCCAGGGCCTTTTTTACAGCTTTAAGAATAGAATGATTGCCGCACCCGGGACACCAGGCGGTTTCAAAATTGCCGAAATCTTCTGCTGTCAACATTATTAGCGCTCCCAGAAATACTTTAAATACTGAAAAAGACCCGGGGAAATCAACCTGGGCCTTAATCCGCCCGGCTCAGCCGGTTTTAAGTGCTCTCACCCTGTTTCATGGCCTGCAGACACAGGGTTTTTTCATTCCTCTGCTTGCCGGCCGGAATTCATGCCATGGATCAGCTTGATTGCGGCCTGCAGCTTGATCAGTCCCTGCTAAAGCCTGTCCAGGATATATTCGGCATCCATGGGCAGACCGTCATACCTGAGGATAAAATCCCTCTGCACCGGGCAGACCTTTGACTGTAAAAGCCCGGCAAACTGGGCTGTGGCATTGGATTCCACAAAAATCACTCTAAACGCATCAGCCGTAATTTCCTGAAAATGATCCTCATTAAGCGGCCAGACCTGGGAAAAATGCAGAACACCCAGATCATTTTTGCCGGACAGGCGCATGGCCTCCAGGGCCGGCCCCAGGGTGGACCCCCAGCAGATCAGGAGCTGGGCAGGATTTTCAGGGCCGAAATATTCTGGTGGAACAATGTCTTCTTCAAGCACCTTTTCCTTGCTCAGCCTTTTATTGTTCATCTTTACCCTGACTTTTAGATCTTCGGTGATATGTCCGTCCTGGTAATGCTCATCACTGTCCAGGACCACCAGGTAGGACCCTGTGGTGGGCACCAGTCTGGGCGATACACCGCTGCTGGTCAGGGCATAGCGCTGGTATGTCTCGGCCTGGGGCCATGAGTCCCCAGGAAGAACCGGGTTGTCCCCTGCAGACAGATCCAGAGACTCGACCCGACGGTAAGAATCAGCCATGTATTGATCAGTCAGCAGAAATACCGGACCCTGGGATTTTTCCGCCAGGTCAAAGGCTTTCACAGTCAGCTCAAAGGTCTGTTCAGGATTTGCCGGGGCAAAAACAGCCCTGGGAAACTCGCCGTGTCCTGCATAGACCACCAGATTCAGATCGGCCTGCTCGGTTCTGGTGGGCAGACCAGTGGCTGGTCCGGGCCTCTGTCCTACTATGATTACCACAGGGGTCTCTGTCATGCCGGCCAGGCTGACCCCCTCGCACATCAGAGCAAATCCTCCGCCTGAAGTGGCCACCATGGCTCTTGCTCCGGCATATGACGCACCTATGGCCATGTTTATGGCTGCAATCTCGTCTTCAGCCTGCTCCACCACCACGCCCAGGTCATAACCTCTGGTATTCAGGGACATGGGAATGGCCGTGGCCGGAGTCATGGGATAATAAGCACAGAAATTGACCCCGGCAGTCAAAGCACCCAGGACAGCAGCGTCATTGGCCGTCATCATCAGCCCTGGGCCCTTAACTGCCGCCTCCAGTTCAAAACCGCTGAGTCCGCTGGTCCCGCCGGCTTCATAGGCCGCATCCAGGACCTGAATGTTCTTCTGAACCAGGTCCGGCTTTTTTTTGCCGAATAAAGATGTGATGCATCCCTGGAGAATGTCCTGCTTCAAGCCCAAAACGGCCCCGATATATCCCAGGGCAGCCACATTCTCGTACAAGGGACCCGGGGTCAGATCCTTGAAAGGGATATTGTAGGTTTTAAGGTCCTGGTAATCCAGATCCCTGTCTTTGAGTACAGCTGCTGCTTTCTTGAGATCCTGCTCATGAAGCTCAATGGTTTCCCTGTTCAGAGCCACCAGGATATCAATCCCCCGGGTCGGACCAGGAACCTCAGCCGTGCCGGTCCTGACGCTGAATGTATTGTGTCCTCCGCGTATCCTGGACATATAGCTCTGGGTGACGTGAATATAATAACCGCTTCTTACCAGAGCTCTGGCCAGAAGTTCTCCAACAGTCACCAGTCCCTGGCCGGCCTCGCCTCCAATAAGAATATTTAACTCATGGCGCATTGCTTTCCCCCGGATCAGGCACCGTCCAGGCCGGCATTGTCCTGCTCCAGGGCCCAGCCTTCAGGATCCTCATAAAAATATTGCATATCCTTCAGAAGGACGTAATGGCCTTTTTCTTCCTCCACCATACGCTTGAGAAACATTTTCTCAAAATCTCCCTCTGCGCTGTCCAGGGCCTGCTGGTAAAAATCCGCCAGAGTCAGCTCAAAATCCATACCTGTGCTCAGGGCCTGCTGGATTTCAGGACATGAGCCCCTGGCCTGACTTTCCCGGGCCAGCCTTTTGAAAACAGCGGCTGCCTCGGTGGAGACTTCCGGCAGACTGCAGGAAGCTTCAGGATCACTGCCGCTGTCCAAAGCCTTTTCAATGTCTCTGATCCGCTGAATATGAACCGCTTCATCATCCCTGAGCATGGCGAAAATCTGCCTGGCCGGACCTTCAGAGCATTTATCCAGCGCCTGCTGATAAAAGGTCCTGCCCTTTTCCTCCATATCAATGGCCGTACACACCCATTTTTTAAATCTGTCGTCATTCATGGTCGTCTCCTGCTCACTTTTTATGATCAAAAAGTTTGATTTTGTAACAGGATTAGCCCGTTGCATGAGGCAAAGGCACCCCAGCGCCTGTTTTTCCAAGTCTGTTTCTTGCATAAATAACAAACGCTTTGGCCCCTGCTTTCCATAAAAAGGGCTAAACTGTTACGTAGCCATTCAGGGGGTCTAAATGGCGATTGCTTGCGTCCCCGGCATGAGGACTGTCCCTCGGCTTTGTACTAACTGAATTGGTGCACTGATTTCCCTGCGCCGGCAAAGTTTTAATCAGCTGCATTAAGTGACTTGCCGGGACTGTCCCCATGCCGGGTTCCGCGCCCACTGAATGGTTACACTGTCAATTGATTTTTAAGCTAACCCAAAAAAGCATTGTTGGCCAATATTTTTTCAGGCTTTTTTATTTCCGGCCGAGTGGTGGAATCAGGGGCCTGTTTACCTCCACCGAGGCCGGCCCCCATTGCATAGAAATCTATTTGCCGAAGGATTCCATTCTGAAATCCTGGTTGCGGGCATTTTTAAGGTATTCTGATCTGTCCTTTGCCGGGGTATTGTTGACCAGCCATCTGACCAGATCCATCCACATGGCGGATATGACCTCTGAGGAGGGCATCCTGCTTGAGGAAGACAGCTCCAGGGTAATCACCGGAATGCCCAGATGCACCCCGGCAAAGTTTCCCAAAGTTCCCGGGAAATTGCCCAGTCTGTTCAGCTTAAGGTTGGCAATGGAAGAAGGGGCCGGGCCAGGCCCGTCAAAATCCACCAGCCCCAGAGGGGTGTGCACGGAAATAATGGCATCTGGAGCAAATTTGCGAATCATTTCCACCAGAAATAAAGTTTCTGGTTCACTCATGGCCTCGCTGCCCGGATAATATCTGGGATTTTCTCCGGCATCTTCCACCCAGCGCTGGTAGCCCACCTCCTGCCACATAGGGCTGGGGAAATTGCGGTTCAGGTCAATCCCGCTGGCATTGGTCCTGGTGGAGTCATGGCGCAGCAGCCCGTCCGGATTAAGAAGCGGAACAAACACCCAGTGGAAAAGGCCGGAATGATGGACATCCAGGATCTTCATCCATTTGAATACTACACTTACTGAAGCGTATTCATCACCGTGAGTGCCTCCCACCACCAGGACCCTGCTTTGAGGCCTGCGCGACTTCAGAGGCGGATATTCCTTGTAAAGCAGCGGCACCATGTCACAGGAATAAAACTGAGGATCAACCAGTTTTGCATTAAGGCATTCCTGATAACCCACGCTGGCCAGCTTGGAAGAGATTGACCTGCAGGTTTCCTCCACGCTCAAAGGAGAAGCAAATCCTGAACTTCCGGACAAAAAAAACAGCCATAAAAATATCGCCGCTGCCGGCTTAAACAGACTACTTGAATAATTTCTCATTAATATTTAGTATCTTGGCAAGTTTTTACTAAGGAATTATGAACAACAGCCCCGCAGCCATCAGGCATACAAGCAACTTAGAAAAAATCAATATAACCAATGTCTGCTGAGGTCAATCCTGTCTATCTCCTCTTTTTTGTCAGCAAACCGTGTAACAGTTCAGCCCTTTTAAGGGCGCAGGGGACTGGCTCTCCCGTCACCCACTTGAGCTGAATTTTTGAAGCTGAATGCCTGTTGGATTGCCAAG
>CAZHCY010000034.1:0-12692 GCA_964531185.1 uncultured Desulfovibrionales bacterium
CTGTGACCCTCGGCTTGTAAGGCCGATGCTCTCCCAACTGAGCTACCCGCCCCCTTGATGCGGAAAAATGATGTCTATAGCTTGTGCTGCTGATTGTCAATAATTATTTTATGATTTTTCAAAAAAATTTTGGATTTTGCTGCTAATGGTGCCGGCAATGTCTTCCACTCCCTGCAGGGCATCCACAATGAAGAATCTGTGCTTGTTCTGGCTGGCCCATTCAAGATACCCCTCCCGGATTCTGGAGTGGAAATCCAGGTCTTCAGCCTCGAACCGGCCTTCTTTCCTGGTCTGTCTGTGCTGGATGTTGCGGTTTAGAGCCCGCTGAAGACCAGCTTCAGCCGGAAGATCCAGCAGGATGGTCAAGTCAGGGCTCAGGCCTTTGACAGCGGTATTGTTGAACCTGGAGAGCATTTCAATATCCAGCCCGCGGCCATAGCCCTGATACACTATCATGGAGTCGGCGAATCTGTCGCTTATTACGGTTGATCCAGCTTCAAGTCCGGGGTTGATTACCGTATGAACATGCTGGCTTCTGTCCGCCAGATAGAGAAAGAGCTCTGTCTCACTGCAGATATCAAAGTTTTCCATGGACAGAAGGATGGAGCGAAGTTTTCTTCCCAGTCTGCTCCCCCCGGGTTCTCTGGTGAGGATTACTTCTGCGCCTTTGTTTTTCAGGTGTTCTGCAAGCAAAGCGGTCTGGGTGGACTTGCCGCAGCCTTCTATTCCTTCAAAGGTGATAAACACGGAACCTCCTTTTTTACGGGCATCTTTTCACTGTCTGCGCACGGCTCTGGTCTGGGGGTACGGGGAGGGTTGAAAAGATAGCGTCCCAAAGATCTCTGAAAACCGGACCAGGTGCCCTCGGGGTTTTCCTGGTCTGATCCTTCCAGTGCAAGATCAATGGTATTGAGCTTGGCGTCCAGGTTGTCGGCAAAATGCAGGACAAAGGCCTCCCTGGTCTTGGGTCTTTTGGGGGAGCCGAATTCCAGTTCGCCGTGGTGGCTGAGCATCAGATGCTTGAAATGGGCCTTGAGGCCTGAAGGCAGGTTTCTGGCTTTATTCAAAAAAGGAGTTATCATTTCCATGCCCAGGAAAATATGCCCCAGAAGCCTGCCTTCCCGGGTGTAATCCCGGGTGATTCCGGATGAAATTTCCATGGCCTTGCCAATATCATGCAAGGCTGCGGCTACCATGAGAATATCCCTGTCCATGTCAGGGTAAAGTTCAGAAATGGTGCGGCATATCCGGCAAACTCCCACGGTATGCTCCAGAAGGCCTCCAATATAGGCATGGTGGATGGATTTGCCCCCCGGGGCCTTGAGCAGGAGTTCCTTTATCCGGGCATCTTTGAGGACCTGTTTGTAAAAGGTGATCCAGGGAGGAAACACCACCGTGGCTTTGAGCAGGCGAAAGAGCTCCCGGTAGAGATCCTCAGGAGGCACTGAAGATACAGGCAGAAAAAAGGCCAGATCCGACTCTTCCAGAGGTACGAATTCCAGATGATCGATATTTAGCTGGAGCTGATCCCGAAATATATTGGCGCTGGCTTTGATGTGCAGGATCTGCTCGGTTTCTATGCTGGGATAGTTCTGGCTCTGGGGGCTCCAGATTCTGGCCGGAATGGTTCCGGTCCTGTCCTGGAGGGTGAGCTGCCAGTAGGGACCGTTTTTGGCCTGCTCCTGGCTGCTGTGAATCACAATGAACTGATCCTCTACCAGCTGACCTTGGGTTATGTCCTGAATATATATTTTTTTTGAGCGCATAAGTATTGTCAAGCAGGTTCCATTAAGATATTGGGCGAGTTTTATGTGCTGCTGTATGTTTTTAGACTGCACTTGCAGCTGTTTCGGGGTAAAAGTTTAGCCATTTGCATGAAGCACGGGGGCTGGCTCTGTCAGAGCTTGTTTTTTCCAGGTCTGTTTCTTACATTATTAAAAAACAGGGGCTGGAATGACTGTGCCCTGCTTTCCTAAAAAAGGCTAAGGCTGTTATGTTTTGGGAAATTTTTCTCCCAGGTTGCCTGTTGGGTCTTTCAGGAGTATAGATTTTTTTTATGAGTTTTGCAAAAGACTTGTATCACCTCCGGCAAAAAAGTCAGGGTTTCATTGAAGAACCTCATGGAATTACTCTTCTTTTTGCATTGGTGAGAAGTAAACTTGCGTAAGAGGCAGCAGGACGGCTGATGGTCTCGGATGGGCTCCTGGCCGGCTGCTGAGGCTGACTAATCATCCAAGCATTTCATAAGGAATCGAAATGGTTAAAAAAAAAGGAGAAAGCAGAGTCAAAATTTATCATGACTGGTGCAAGGGCTGCGGAATCTGTGTGGCCTTCTGTCCGGCCGGGGTACTCAGGCTGAATGATTCCGGAAAGGCCGAAGTGGTGAATGAAGATGAGTGCATTAACTGCGGCTTTTGCGAGATGCACTGTCCTGATTTTGCCATAATGGTCTATCCCAGAGAACAAAAGGATAAAGGTTCAGTGAAAAGTTTGTCAGCGGGCGGCAAAGCCCCGGCAATAAAAGAGGAGGCTGCTCCGGAAAACGCCAAAACCTGAAGCTTGGGGTCTGGTTTGCTGACCCGTATGAAGTTCAGGATGTCTTTTCAGGCCTCTGGTCAGATTATCCGGGTGTGACACCCGGGCCTGAGGCTCAGTTTTTTGCAGTTCCAAGGCTTAACAAAGAGAAAAACAGAAAGCTGGAATAAAAAGATCAGGTGGTTCATCCTGACAGCTTCCCGGAAGATTTTCAGACAGGGTCTGTCAGTGAATTCAGGGCTTTGCTTGAAAAGTTCTTATGGTCAAGCAAGGCATTTTTTTACAGAAAATATTTTAATTTGCAGGAACGGTTATGCCAGCCAAAACAAAAAAGAAAAAAAGCAGAGAAATTTTTGCCATGGGCAACGAAGCGGTTGTTGAAGGGGCCCTGCTTGCCGGGTGCAGCTTTTTCGCCGGATATCCCATAACTCCGTCCACGGAAATTGCCGAGGTCATGGCCGGGCGTCTCCCGGGATTGGAGGAGGGTGTATTTATTCAGATGGAAGATGAAATTGCCAGTATGGGGGCTGTCATTGGCGCCTCCCTGGCCGGAAGAAAAGCCATGACAGCCACTTCCGGACCTGGCTTTTCCCTGATGCAGGAGCATATCGGCTACGCCTGCATTGCAGAGGTTCCTCTGGTTCTGGTGAATGTCATGCGGGCCGGGCCAAGTACGGGCATGCCCACTTCTCCGGCCCAGGGCGATGTGCAGCAGGCCAGATGGGGGACCCACGGGGATCATCCGATAATCGTCCTTTCAGCCGGCCATGTGCATGAGTGTCTGGAAATGACCATCAAGGCTTTCAATTTTGCTGAAAAATACCGGACTCCTGTTATTCTGCTTCTGGATGAGGTTACGGCCCATACCAGAGAAAAGATTACCATTCCTGATCCTGAGGATGTGTATGTCTATTCCAGGATTCTGCCCAGCATGCCTCCGGAGTGGTATATGCCTTTTGAGGACAACATGCGCGGAGTTTCAGCCATGCCGCCCATAGGCAGCGGATACCGCTATCATGTTACCGGGCTGACTCATGATGACCACGGCTATCCTACGTCCAAACCCAAAGAGGTGGAGCACTTTATACACAGGCTTTTTCGTAAAATTGACCAGTTTTTTTATGATATCCAGGTGGTGGATGAAATTCAGTGTGAAGACGCCGAGACTTGCATCATCGCCTACGGATCAGTGGGAAGGTCGGCTCATCTGGCTGTGGAAATGGCCAGAGAACAGGGAGAAAAGGTTGGACTGCTCAACCTCTAGACCCTTTTCCCTTTCCCCAGACCTGTGGTGGAAAAAATGATCAGGCAGTGTTCCACTGTTCTGGTTCCGGAAATGAACATGGGACAGATATCCAGAGAAGTAAAACGGGTGAACAACGGCCAGAGCAAGGTGCTCACCCTGAACAGAATAGACGGTCAGATCATCACTCCCGGAGAAATCCTCAAAAAAATCCTGAAAGGATAAGTTATGGCAAAAGTAACCAACTCATACATGATTATTTAAGGCATACCAAGAAGTTCCCTCATGTTTTCTGTCCCGGCTGCGGGCACGGCATAGTATTGGGGTCTCTTATCAGAAGCGTTCATTCCATGCAGATCCCCAAGGACGATATTGTGCTGGTGGCCGGTATAGGCTGCTCGGGGCGGATACCGGTTTATGTTGATTTCAATACTGTTCACACAACCCACGGCCGGGCCCTGAGCTTTGCCACAGGGATCAAAATGGCCAACCCCAGGCTGAACGTCATTGTTATCATGGGTGACGGCGATGCCCTGTCCATAGGAGGAAACCATCTGATCCATGCCGCGAGAAGAAATATCGGGCTGACCGCTCTGGTGCTGAACAACCATATTTACGGCATGACCGGCGGACAGAGTTCCTCCACCACTCCTTATGGATCTGTATCCACCACCACGCCTTTCGGGCAGCTGGAAAAGGAATTTGACATTGCTGAAGTGGGCTCTGTCTGCGGAGCGAATTTTGTGGCCCGGGCCACTGTAATGCAGGCCATGCTTATGGACCGGCTTATATGCGAAGCCATTAAAAACCCCGGATTCAGCCTGGTGGAGCTTTTGACTCCCTGTCATACCCAGTTCGGGCGCAAAAACAAATACAGGACCGCTGTGGACATGTACAAGGACCTGAAGAAACGGTCTACTCCCATTGAGAAATACAGGGAACTTGAGCCTGATAAGAGGCAGAATCTTATTTCCACAGGAATCTTTGTCCAGAAGGATTGCGCGGGTCTGGAGGAAAGGTACGCTGAAGTACGTCAAAAGCTTAGAGGAGAGGCCAGATGATGGAAGAAATGAACAAGGAAAGATTTGAAATCCGCCTGTCAGGGCTCGGCGGCCAGGGAATTTTGACTTTGGGCAAGATCATGGGCCAGGCCCTGGCCCTTGATCATGGCTATTATGTGGCCCAGACCCAGAGTTACGGTCCTGAAGCCAGAGGCGGGGCCAGCCGGTCGGATCTGGTGATCAGTTCCAAGCCCATAAACTATCCCAAAACCATCAGTCTGGACCTGCTGGTGGCCCTGAGCCAGGAAGCCTGCAACAAGTTTTTCACCAACTTGAAATCAGACGGCTTTCTGGTTATTGATACATCCCTGGTGACCCAGGCCCCCACCAATATATTCTGGGGGCTTCCCTTTACTGATATGGCCAGAAAAGTGGGTCTTGTTCAAACCACCAATATCGTCACTCTGGGAGCTTTGACCCATTTCATCCCTTTCATGAAAGCGACGGCTGTTCGCAAAAGTCTGAAAAACACCCTGCCGGCCAAGATCATTGATATCAATATTAAGGCCTTTAATGCCGGATTCAACAGGGCCAAAAAGGAATATCCGGACGCAGTTGAAAAATGGACATCCTCCTGACCAATGACGACGGCATCCACGCTCCTGGCATCAAGTCGCTGTACCGGGCTCTGATCCATGCCGGGCACAACGTTCATGTGGTGGCCCCTGTGGCTGAACAGAGCGCTGTGGGACACTCAGTGACTATTTTTTCTCCGGTAAGGATAAAGAAAATCAGGGATAACGGCTATTTCGGCCATGCTCTGAGGGGTACTCCTGTGGACTGCGTCAAATGGGCCATGCATTTTCTTCTGAAGATCCGCCCGGATCTGGTGGTCTCAGGTATAAACAGCGGGGCCAACGTGGGGGTAGACGTGCTTTATTCCGGGACTGTTTCCGCTGCCACAGAGAGCGCCCTGGCGGGCATTCCGTCCCTGGCTGTGTCCATTGATGATTTTAATCCTGAGGATCTGTCGGTTCAGGCGGACTGGACAGCACAATTCATCAACAGATTTGACTGGAAACGTCTGCCTGAGCAGAATGTGCTTAATCTTAATTTTCCTGGCTGCCCCCTGTCCCGGGTAAAAGGAACTAAAGTTTGCCGGCAGACCAATGTGGTTTATACTGATTATTATCAGAAAAGACTGGATCCCAGAGATACCCCCTACTACTGGCTGGGCGGAGAAATACCCATGGACAGGGTGGATCCGGACACGGACAGGGCCTGGCTGAGCAGGAATCACATCACCTTGACTCCTTTAAGATTTGAACTCACCAATTATGAATGTCTGAATGAGTTGCAGGATCTGGTTTCGTCAGTTAATATAAATTTAACTGGTTAGTCCTTTGCAGGCAGCACAGGATACTTTTGAGCATGAAACTGTTCAGGGGGACGGAAATGTACCGGCAGCCAGACTGGGTGCTGACCCTGGCCGGGCAATAATGAAAAGAGCAGAGATGAGCCCGGGCTTGTTTTTTTGACCGCTCCTGGCGGCTGCGGACTTTTGAGGCCGTCTGCCCGGCTAATAACCGGTTTTTCTGAATGGTTACTTTTTCCGGCATTTGTTTGCAGTCAGCGTTTTCCCCTGGAAGAGCAGCAAACAAGTGGCCGGGCCTGTGATCTGCTTTCCTGAAGCGGCTGAACAGATACCCATAATACTTTGTAACCTTTGCTGATCAAGGAGGTTTGATTATGCCCCTGACTTCACCCAAAGAGATGTTTGAGCGGGCTTACCGGGAAGGGTATGCCATAGGCGCGTTCAATGTAAACAACATGGAAATTATTCAGGGAATCATCAAGGCAGGTGAAGAAGAAAAGTCTCCGCTTATTCTGCAGGTATCTGCCGGAGCGCGCAAATATGCAGGCCAGAATTACATTATCAAGCTCATGGAGGCCGCCCTTGAAGAGGCAGATCTGCCCATTGTCCTGCATCTGGATCACGGGCAGACTTTTGAAATCTGCAGGGATGTCATTGAAGGGGGGTTTACTTCGGTCATGATAGACGGTTCACACCTGCCTTTTGAGGAGAATATTGCTCTTACCAGGAAGGTTGTGGACTACGCCCATGATAAAGGGGTCTGGGTGGAGGCTGAACTGGGCCGTCTGGCCGGAGTTGAGGATGATGTGAGCTCTGAAGAGAATGTTTATACAGATCCTGATGAGGCTGTGGAGTTTGTGGAGCGAACCGGATGCGATTCTCTGGCCATAGCCATTGGTACAAGCCATGGGGCTTACAAATTCAAGGGAGAGCCCAGGCTGGACTTTGACCGGCTGGATAAGATAACCTCCATGATGCCTGATTTCCCTCTTGTGCTGCACGGAGCTTCTTCTGTGCTTCCTGAATTTGTGCAAATGGCCAATCAGTACGGGGGGCAGGTATCAGACGCCAAGGGCGTGCCTGAGGAGTTTCTGAGCAAGGCAGCCGGATCAGGCGTATGCAAGATAAATATTGATACCGACATCAGGCTGGCCATGACCGCGGTTATCCGCAGGTTTTTCAAGGAACACCCTGAGGAGTTTGATCCCCGCAAATATCTGGGTCCGGCCAGGGAGGCGGTGAAGGAAATGGTCCAGCACAAGATCAAAAATGTACTGGGATCATCCAACAAAATTTAAGCAAGAGGGGGAATTATGGCCATTAAGGTAGGCATGAACGGTTTTGGCAGAATAGGCAGGTATATGGCCAGGCTTCTTCTGGGCAACAGGGATATGGAGCTTGTGGCGGTCAACGCCCGGGCGGACAATAAACAGCTGGCCCATTTACTTAAATATGATTCTGTGCATGGAACTTTGCATCAGGAAGTCAACCCCACGGACCAGGGCTTTGAAGCAGCCGGCCGGAAGATTCAGGTGACCAGAAAGGCACCTGGTGAGTGGATATGGGGCGATCTGGGCGTGGATATGGTCCTGGAAACCACAGGAAAATTCACGGACCGGGAGAGCTGCCAGAAGCATCTTTCATGCGGGGCAGGCAAGGTCCTGATCAGCGCCCCGGGCAAAAGCCCTGATATCACCATTGTCATGGGCGTCAATGATTCTTCCCTCAGACCTGAACACCGGATAGTCTCCAATGCGTCCTGCACCACCAACTGCCTTGCTCCGGCGGCAAAGGTGATTTTTGATTCCTTTGGATTCAAGCACGGACTCATGACCACCATCCATTCCTATACCATGAGTCAGAGGATTCTGGACGGCACCCACAAGGATATCCGCCGGGCAAGGGCTGCAGCCATGTCCATGATTCCCACCACCACTGGAGCGGCCAGGGCTGTAACCCAGGTCATCCCGGAGCTGGAGGGCAAGCTGGACGGCATGGCTGTCCGGGTGCCCACCCCCAATGTATCCCTGGTGGATCTGGTGGCTGAAGTGGAGAAGCCCACCAGTGTCCAGGAAGTAAACAAGGTTCTCAAGCAGGCTTCTCAGGGAGCCATGAACGGACCTTTGGGGTATACTGAAGAACCTCTGGTATCGGTTGATTTTAACGGCAGCATTCATGGCGGAGTGGTTGACGGGCTGACCACTGCGGTCATGGACAAGACCATGGTCAAACTGATCATCTGGTATGACAATGAAGCCGGATTCTGCAATCAGCTTTTAAGACTCATGAAAAAGGTCAAGGAGACTTTATAAATGCTGAGGCTGCATGGATAAGCTCAGCTTTACGCCCCAGGGCGGCCCAGACGAATGATCTTGTTTTCAGGCCCCTTGCACCATGTTTTTGAGTGCAGGGGGCTTTTTTTTTAAAAAAAGACCCAGACCGGAATGGATCCTGTCAGCAGGGTTTTTAAGTGAAAAAAAGTACAACTTGATAACCTGGGGCAAACGTATAAAATAATGTTTTTATATACTGAAAAAGTTTTTTTACTGAAAAACAGGCTGCTGTTTCTGGAACCAGCGCTTTTTTTCCGGGGAAAAGGTTTTTCAACAGCCCTTAGAAGGTCTTTACCAGAAAAAAACGGCTTTTGCTCTTTGGATTTTTTGTAACAGTTTAGCCATTTGCATGAGGCACGGCTTTCTGCCCGGAGGCGGCGCCCGGAGGGGGACCGGCTCTCCCAGCGCTTGTTTTTTCTAAGCCTGGTTCTTACAAGTAGCTGGAGTTGGATAGTCAGTAAAACCAGAGACTTATGCAGATACTTTTTTGGCTTTTTGCGCGTCCGGACACTCAATTCCAGACAGTTACTTACAGGTTTGGTCCCGGGTACGCCTGGGTGGGATGCTTACATCAAACCAGGAAACAAGCGCTGGGGTGCCTGTCCCCTGCTTTCCTTAAAAAGGCCAAACTGTTGCTTCTGACTTATGTTTAAGACAAGTCTTCTTAAGCTGGATTTTGCTGTAACAAAAATATAAGCTGTTTCAGTTGTCAAAAACACCTGATGCTTCTTCGGATATTTTGTCCGGTATTTTTGGATATCTTAATAAACTTGTAGACCGGGAGGTTCTTATGAAAAAGGGTGGTTTGATTTTTCTTCTGGCCGGATTTCTGGTTCTTTTTTTCAGTTTCAGCCCTGGAGAATCAGAAGCCGGGAGGAAAACCTATCTGGCTTTTGGCGGCGGCCCTACTGGAGGAACTTTCAACTATTTTGCCAACGGCATCTCCATTTACCTGGGCAAGAATGTGCCCGATCTTGAGGTTTCCTCTGAAGGTTCAGGCGGCTCCGGAGAAAACCTGAGAAGGCTTGATTCTGGACAGATTGATTATGGCGTGGTTTATTCAGGGGATGCCTTTCTGGGAAGCCAGGGCAAGCTGCCCCAGGACAGCAAGAAATACGTCAATGTCCGGACTTTGGGTTATCTTTACGGAGCTCCGGCCCAGCTGGTGGTCCGGGCCAGAGATAATATCGAATCAGCCATGGATCTGGCCGGCAAACGGGTGGCTGTGGGCAATGCCGGATCAGGGGCTGCTCTGTCTGCGGAAAGATTTTTCAGGCACCTGGGCATCTGGGAGGAAATCAGTCCTCAGTTCTTGGGTTATTCCCCGGCTGCCTCAGCCTTTAAAGACGGCAATATCGATGCCTTTTGGGTCCTTGTGGGTTATCCCAATGCCTCTGTTATCGAGGCTGCCACCCAGACTAAGATTGATCTGGTTAACCTGAACAAGGACGCGGTTGAAACCGGCTTTTATGAAGAATATCCATTCTACACCAAAGTAACCATTCCTGCCAAGACTTACCGCAATGTGGATCATGCCACCGAGACCTTCCAGGATTCCACATTATGGTGTACCAATAAGGAAGTGGATGAAGAGATAATTTATCAGTCCCTCAAGGCAGTTTTTTCTCCTGAAGGTCTGAAGCACATGCTCACGGCACATGGAGCAGCCAGGGATATGAGCATTGAAAACGGGATAGTGGGCGCTTCCGTTCCTCTGCATCCCGGAGCTTACAGGTTCTGGGAGGAACAGGGCCTGGATATTCCCGACAACCTGAAGCCTTAAGGCTGTTTGTTCTGGGCCGGACAGCTTAATGTCCGGTCCAGGGTTAATTTTTTGGTTATTTTTAAGACTGTGCCTGTCTGAATTTTTTTGAACTTAAAAAAGGCTGCACAGGGTTTTTTGGAATCCAGGCCTCTGGTCAGGTATTTTTTCAGACTGCAAAGAAGAATTTCCGGGTCTGATTCCAAACTTGTTTTTCAACCTGTTTACGCGAGTTCATAAAAGGAAATTAGGAACATGGCTGAGGAAAAAGATCAGTCCCAACATGTTGACCAGGTCCTTAAGGGTGACCAGGTCCTTAAGGACAATGAAGAGCTGAAAAAAATTCAGGCCAAAGAATCCAAATTCGGCAGAAAGCTGATTCCTTTCTGGCACATTCTGGTCAGCTTCCTGGGTGTGCTTATGGTTCTTTTTTATCTGTATTCTGCCGGGATTCAGCCCTTCAGCGACCAGTACCACCGGGGAGCGTACGTTTTATTGGCTTATGTCATGATCTTCATTTCCTTTCCTTTCTGGTCCAAATCAAACCATAAAAGACCGACCATTGTAGACATTATCCTGGCTCTGGTTTCCATTTTTGTGGTGGGCTACTGGATACTGGAGTTTGAGGCCCTCAATTACCGAATGGGATCTGAAACCCGGATGGATATCTGGGTGAGCATTGTCGGGGTGCTCATATCTCTGGAAGTCAGCCGCAGAGTCCTGGGCTGGTCAATTACTTTGGGAGGCATTCTTTTTCTGATTTATGGCTATTTTGGTCCCTATATGCCCGGGATGATCGCGCACAGAGGCTTTGATATAGAACGCCTGGCCACTTTTCTTTTTCTGACCCAGGACGGGGTATTCGGAGTGATGTGCAGCGTCCTGGTCACCTATGTCATCATTTTTATCTTTTTTGGATCTTTTCTTCAGCAGTCAGGGGTGGGCAAGTTCTTTATTGACTGGCCTCTGGCCCTGGCCGGAAAAAGCGTGGGAGGTCCGGCCAAAGTATCGGTGGTGGCTTCGGGATTTTTTGGCTCTGTGTCCGGATCAGCCATAGCCAATACGGTATCCACGGGCGCATTTACCATCCCATTGATGAAGCGGGCCGGGTTCAGGCCTCACGTGGCCGGGGCCATAGAGCCGGCCGCATCCATCGGGGGTATGTTCATGCCTCCCATCATGGGAGCCGGCGGGTTTCTCATGGCTGAGATGACCAACACCCCTTACGTGGAAATCATGGCCATAGCCCTGTTTCCTGCTTTGCTCTATTTCCTGTCTGTTTTTATTATGATCCATTTTGAAGCTAAGAAACTCAATATCAAAGGTATGGATCTGGATGACATGCCAAGGGCTGCAGTGGTTTTCCGCAGGCACTGGTTCAAGGCCGTGCCTCTGGTGATCATTGTGATCATGATGATGGTGGGCTATTCGCCTGGAATGGCTGCTTTCTGGGCCACCCTGTCCTGTGTAGCCATCAGCTGGACTGACAAAGAGTATCGCATGGGGCCCAGGGAAATCTGGCGGGCCATGGTGGTGGGAGCCAGAAACACCCTGGTTATCGGAGCCACTGTGGGAGTCATAGGCATTATTGTGGGGACCATTTCCCTGACCGGGATCGGGCTCAAGTTTTCCGATTTGATCATTTCCCTGTCCGGGGGGAACCTGCTGGTAGCCATTATCCTTATCGCCCTGGCCGCTCTTATTCTGGGCATGGGGGTGCCGGTAACAGCCTCATATCTTATTGTGGCTGTACTGGCTGTGCCAGCCCTGCATGAACTGGGAGTAAGCCTGATAGCCGCTCACATGATAGTTTACTGGTTCAGCCAGAACTCCAATGTCACACCTCCGGTATGCGTAGCAGCTTATGCCGGAGCGGCCATTGCCGGATCAGATCCCTGGCGAACGGGATGGACGGCTTTGAAATTTTCCAAGCTGCTTTATGTGGTCCCGTTTCTGTTTGCCTATGAGCCGGCCATGGTCCTTCACGGCAGTCCTCAGGAAATATTTATGGTCTATCTGGCAGCCACCATTGGAACCATTGCCTTTTCAGCCTGGTCCATGTTTTATCTGCTCAGGAAAACCACCTGGCTGGAGTGGATAGTATTCGGGGTCGGGACTTATTACTGCTTTACCCCGGATCTGACCAAAGATCTGCTGGGCATAGCCCTGGTGGCTCTGGTAATTTTAAATCAGTACCGCAAGAACAAGAGAGACTTGAAAAAAATGGCCCCCTTTGCAGCCGACTGAGCGGTTGAGTAAAGGCAGAAAAACTATTTGGCTGGTTACAGGGAATGCCCTGATATGCTGCACAGGGACCGGCGGTTTCAGCCCTGAATTTGCTGAGGCTGTTTGTGCCCCCGGGCAGATAGCAGGTGCTGGGAGGCCTGCCCTGCTTTCCTTAAAAAGGGCTGATATGATTGACAGTTGTCAATGGGCAAAAGTT
>CAZHCY010000035.1:0-12651 GCA_964531185.1 uncultured Desulfovibrionales bacterium
GGGTGACGGGAGAGCCAGTCCCCGTGCCTCATGCAAACGGCTAAACTGTTACTTTTTTATCATTTTCAAAAGGGTGCGCAATTCAGGTATTCCAAACAGGGCAGCGCCCAGGAAATAAAGAGCAGCCCAGACCGGAATCATGGATATGGCCGCCCAGCCGGTCATAGATAAAAAGTTTAGGCCCAAAAGTAAAATACAACTTAGGCCCAGCATGCGCACGAGGCTGGATTGACCTGTGAGCCATCTGCCGGTCTTTTTTTTCAGAAAGTAAGCCAGAAGCAGGACATTTACCCAGGAGGCCAGGCTGGCAGCCAGGGCCAGGCCCAGATGATCAAGAAAGCTCATAAGGATCAGCCCCAGACCGATATTGGCCACCAGACTGATTACGGCTGTTTTGACTGGTGTGCGGGTGTCTTCCAGGGCAAAAAAGGCTGAGACAAGGGGACGCACGCAGGAAAAGGCGGGCAGGCCTGCCGCATATCCCACAAGGGCCGCGGCAGTGGCCTGTACGGCCTGTTCCTGAAACTCACCTCTGCCGAAGACAATATCAATCAGGGGCTGACTCATGCCCATCAGGCCGGCTGTACAGGGCAGGGCAATGAACAGGGTCAGCCCCAGGGAATGATTAAGGGTCTTTTTAAAGCCGGAGATGTCCCCCTTCCCGGCCAGGGCTGACAGGGAAGGAAGAGCCGCAGTGCTGATGGCCACGGCAAAGACTCCCAGAGGAAGCTGAACCAGGCGGTCGGCATAGTAAAGATAAGAAATGGACCCTCTGGGCAGAAAAGAGGCCAGAACCGTCCCCAGCAGGATATTGAGCTGATACACGGCAGCTCCAAGTACTGTGGGCAGCATGAGCCGGCCCATTCTTATTATCCCTGGATGAAACATTTCAAAAGGGCCTGTCCAGGAAAAACCGCAGCGGGTTAAAAAAGGCAATTGAAAGAGCCATTGAAACAGTCCGGAGAAGATAACTCCCAGGGCCAGACCGTAGGCCACGTTCCATCCGCTGTAATGGGCAGCCAGGGCAAACACAATCAGAGTCAGGTTCATGACAGCCGGAGCAAAGGCCGGGGCAAAAAAACGGTTCATGGAGTTTAGTATGCCCATGCACAGGGCTACAGAAGAGATGAAAAGGATATAAGGAAAGCAGATCCTGACCAGGCTGACTGCCAGTTCAAATACCTGATCATGGGTACGGAATCCGGGGGCTATCAGGGTAGTCAGGGGAGAGGCCAGGGCGACAGCCAGAAGGGTGATGCCTCCCACAATGATGATGATCCACAGCTGAACCGATCTGGCCAGAATAAACGCCTGGCGCGTACCATGGTCATTTCTGGTTCTGGTGAAAACCGGCACAAAGGCCATGGTCAGGGAACCTTCGGCAAAAAGGCGGCGCAGGAGATTAGGGAGTCTGAAGGCCACAAAAAATGCATCAGCTACCGGGCCGGCCCCCAGGGTAAAGGCAATGATCAAGTCCCGGATAAAGCCCAGGAATCGGCTGATCAGGGTGGCTCCAGCCACCACCGAGGCATTGCGGGCCAGCCTGGCGGATGATTTTTCAAAATCTTTGTCCTGGTTCAGGCCGGGTTCATCTGCTGCTGCAAAAGCGTCTTTATTTATGGTCATGGCAAAGCTGGTCCAGAGTGAGAAGTTGTTCAGGGCTGGGGCAGATTCCCGGCCGCAAACAGGCCGTTTTGTTCATTGACGGCAAGGCTTATGAGCAGGGATACGGAGAAAAACAGGATACACAGCAGGACTGAAGCTTCAAGACCTATGAAGTTCTGCAGAATACCCAGGCCCAGGATGCCGGTCATGGCAGCCAGTTTCAGGGTCATGGTCCAGAAGCCGAAAAACTCAGAGGTCTTGTGTTTCGGGGTGAACATGCCCACCATGGTTCTGGCGCAGGACTGGACAGAGCCGAGTCCGGACCCGGCCAGACATCCCACCAGCAGAAACAGCTGCTGGGGTTCAAGGCTGGTGCCCAGATTATGATTCAGCAGACTGGTCAGGTCCCGGGTAAAATATATAAGGGTGATGCAGATTATCCACAGCAGCAGGGTCAGGTTAAAGGTGCGGCCGGCCCCAATCCGGTCCTGAAGAATGCCGAAAAGCACAGCTCCGGCTGCGGCGCTGATCTGGGTAAAGACAAACATCAGCATCTGGTATTCAGGATCCCAGCCAATGATCTGGTCACCGTAAATGAAAGTAAAGCTGATGACTATGTATAATCCGGCCATGGCAAAAAACAAAGCCATAAGAAAAAGACTGAGATCCCTGTAGTGTCTGACCTGGGCTGCGGTCAGAAGAGTTGCAGTCAGGCCTTTTTTAATCAGAGCCGCGGCAGATCTGCCTAAACCAGCCGGCCGGTCCTGTCTGAGCCAGGCAAAGGTGGGCAGGGCTCCCAGCAGGAAAAACAAAGCTGCAATGGGACCGGTAAGACGCAGGTTTTCAAAGTTGTCCAGGCTGATTTCTCCCAGACCCAGCAGGACCAGGCCTGTGGCCAGAAGACCGCCCATATAGCCCAGGGCCCACCCCAGGCCGGAAATTCTGCCCAGAATCCGGGGCGGGCCCAGCAGGGGCAGGGATGAGGCTATGAAGCTTTCCCCCAGGGAATAGGCTGTATTGGAGATGATGATCAGAAGCATGCCTTGAATGATCAAACCTGGAGTGATCCAGTAAAGACCGGCTGTGGCCAGAATGGTAATCATCCAGCTTATGAAAAGAAACTTTTTTCTTACTCCGGAGTGATCCATTATGGCCCCGGTAATGGGGGCCAGAGCAGCCACCAGGGCGTAGCTCAGGCACAAAGAAATGCTCCAGAGCAGGTTTCCGGTTCTGAAGTCAGGTTCATCACCGACAATGACCCTGGTGAACATGACTCCGAAAACCACAGTAATGATCAAAGTGGTATAGGCCTGATTGGCAAAGTCAAACATGGCCCACCCAAATATTTCTCTGGAAGGGGCTTTTTCAGGTACAGTCATCAGGTCGGCTCATGGTCAGTCAGACAAAAACAGGCGAAAATTCATTATAAAGCTTTTATCGACATTGTCTGCAGAATAAACTAATGAAATTAAGTGTTGAAATGGTAACATTTTAGCCCTTTTTTAGAGAAAGCAAGGCACTCCAGGGCTTGTTTTTATTTATGTAAGAAACAGACTCAGAAAAAAACAAGCGCTGGGAGAGCCGGTCCCCCTGCCACGTTCAATTGGCTAAACTGTTACCTATAAACCCAACAAGGTAAAGATTCAATCCTTAAATGTAACGGTTTAGCCCTTTTTAAGGAAAGCAGGGCACCTCAGCGCTTGTTTTTTGGTTGATGCAGGCGTTCCACCCGGGCGCACCCGGGGGAGGCATTTTGCTTTTTGACAGCCAGGGCCAGGGACAGTCCCTGTGCCTCATGCAAATGGCTAAACTGTTGCCCGTAAATGTATGTCCGGCCTGAGCAGCCCTTTTATTCCAGGTGAGATATGGTAACAGAACAGATATATAAGGAGCTTTTTGAGCTGTCCCCTGACGGAGTGGTTCTGATAGACCCTGAGACCACCCTGCCCATGGAATTCAACCGGGCTGCCCATGAAAACCTGGGATATTCCAGAGAGGAATTTTCCCGGCTGAGAATAAATGAATATGATGCAGTGGAGAGCAGGGAAGAGACTGAAAGGCGAATCAAAGAAATCAAAAAAATCAGGCGCCTGGATTTTGAAACCATGCACAGAACCAGGGAGGGGGAGCTGCGCCAGGTGCTGGTAACAGTCAAGCTGGTGAAATTTCAGGAAAAAGATGTTTTTTTATCCTTTTTCAGGGACATCACTGAAACCAAAAAGGCTGAAAGCCGGGCAGTGGAGCTCTATGAAAGACTGGACAAGATCTCATCCCAGGTTCCTGGAGTGGTTTATCAGTTTAAACTGCTGCCGGACGGGCGGTCCTGTTTTCCTTATGCCAGTAAAGGCCTGAAAAAAGTTTATGGAGTTGATCCGGAAGATGTTCACGAAGATGCCACCAAGGTATTTGAGGTGATCCATCCGGATGACCGGGAAGCAGTGGTGGCTTCCATTGAGAACTCAGCCCGGGATCTTAAGCTCTGGAAAGCAGACTACCGGGTCAGGCATGCTGACGGCACGGAAAAGTGGCTTATGGGCAGCGCAGTGCCCCAGAAGGATGTTGACGGATCAGTTCTCTGGTATGGCTTTATCATGGACATTACTGACCAGAAGAAGGTCCAGAGCAAACTTGAACAGAAAACCAGAGAACTGGAAGATTTTTTTGATGTATCTCTGGATCTTTTATGCATTTCTGATTTCCAGGGCAATTTTCTGAAGCTTAATAAATCCTGGGAAAATGTTTTGGGTTATAGCACCCAGGAATTGACCAGTCATATTTATATGGATTTTGTCCACCCAGGTGATGTGGCCATGACCAGGCAGACCCTCATGGATCGGAAAAAGGACAGAGATGGGCTCAATTTTGTAAACAGATATAAGGCCAGGGATGGTTCCTACCGCTACATTGAATGGCGTTCGCACCCGCATGGCCGGCTGATATATGCTGCAGCCAGAGACATCACCGAGCGCATTGAAACTGAAAAAGCCCTGAGGATCAGCGAACAGAGATTCAAGGACGTATCTGAAGCCGCTGGAGAGTATATCTGGGAAACTGATGTGGACGGCAGATATGTCTTTCTCACCGAAAGAATCAAGGATGTGCTGGGTCGTCCTCTGGATGAGATTTTGGGCAGGTCTCCATTTGCCTTTATGCCTGACCAGGACTCTCAAAGGGTTATGGATTTTTTTCTGCAAAAGACTGAGAAAGGGGAGTCATTTTCCGGGCTTGAACACAGGTCCCTGCTGCCGGATGGGAGCATCATCTGGCAGCGGGTTACAGGGCTGCCGGTTTTGGATGACGCAGGGAGATTAAGGGGTTATCGTGGAGCGGCCCAGGATATTACTGAGGAAAAAATGGTCAGGCAGAATCTTCTGGAAAGTGAAAACAAGTTCCGCAACCTGTTTGAAATGGCTCCCATAGGCATAGGTTTAAATGACATGCAGACCGGGCAATGGCTTGATTTCAACCGTTCCCTGCTGCAGAGCACAGGCTACAGCGAAGAAGAATTCAGACGTCTCAGCTATTGGGATCTGACCCCTGATGAATATTCGGAAAAAGAAAATGAACAGTTGGATCAGCTGAGAAAAACAGGATATTTCGGCCCCTATGAAAAGGAGTATATTCGTAAGGATGGCCGGCGCTATCCAGTGCTGCTCAATGGGATGCTGGTCAAGGATTATTCCGGTAAAGAGGTGATCTGGTGCATAGTCCAGGATATTACTCAGAGAAAGGAATATGAACAGGCCATCCTGCGCAAGGAGCAGGAAATCATAAGCATGACCAATGCTTCTCTGGATGCTTTGATTGTTATTGATTCCAGGGGCAGGGTCACCTTCTGGAACAGGTCTGCGGAAAAGCTGTTCGGGTACACTGAAAATGAGGCTTTGGGGCAGGATATTCATGAACTGGTGGCTGTAAATGAGGATAAAGAAAATGCCAGAAAGGGCATTAAAGAATTTGCCGGCACAGGGCAGGGTATGGTGGTGGATAATGTCATGGAGTTCAAGGCCAGGCGCAAGGACGGCACTCTGGTGGATGTGGAAAGATCAGTGGCTGCTTTTGCTCTTAACAATGAATGGCACGCTGTGGGCAGTGTGCGGGATATTACAGACCGCAAAAAGGCAAGAGTCGCCATGGAGCAGGCCAGGGAGGCGGCTGAATCTGCCAACAGAACCAAAAGTGAATTTCTGGCCAATATGAGTCATGAAATCAGAACACCCATGAACGCTATCATCGGGCTCAGCCGGCTGGCCCTCGGTCTGGAGCTGAGTCCAAGGCTCAGGGATTATCTGACCAAGATTGAGGGCTCTTCCCGGATGCTTCTGGCAATCATCAATGATATTCTTGATTATTCCAAGATCGAAGCCGGCAGACTTGAACTGGAACATCATGAATTTGACCTGGACAGGATCCTGGAGCAGGTTTCAGAACTTTTCAGCCATACCTGTCAGGACAAGGGACTGCAGATGCTTTTCAGGGTCAGTCCGGAAGTTCCCAGGAAGCTCTTGGGCGATTCTTTGCGATTGAAGCAGGTTCTGATCAATCTTGTGGGCAATGCGGTTAAGTTTACCCAGGAAGGCGAGGTGGAGATAGGTGTCAGCCAGATCAGGCAGGGAGATGATCAGGTTCATCTGCTGTTTTCGGTTCACGATACCGGCATCGGCATGAGCCGGGAGGTCCAGGAAAAACTTTTTCAGGCCTTTTCCCAGGCTGACACCTCCACCACAAGAAAGTACGGCGGAACTGGCCTGGGATTGATCATCAGTCAGCGTCTGGTCAGACTCATGGGTGGGGATATTCAGGTCAGAAGCAGTCCCGGCCAGGGAAGCGTCTTTTCTTTCAAGGCTGTTCTGGGCAGGGGAGAGGCCAAAGAACTGTCCTTTGATTCATGCGTGCTTGGTGAATGCCGGGCTCTGGTGGCTGACAGTCATGAACCCACCAGATCTGTTTTAAAGGAGATGCTGGGATCCTGGCGTTTCATGCCTGAAGAAGCGGCTACTGTCGGCGAGGCCTTAAAGATAATCAGGCATGCAGCAGCAGCCGGCAAAAAATTTGATATTATTCTGCTGGACTGGAATCTCCCGGATTCCGGAGGTCTGGAAGTCTGTCGGCAGGTTAAAGAGATGGAAGTCAGAGAAAATATTGACCCGCAGCCATGCATTGTTCTGGCTCCTGTGAACAAACAGGAGGAGTTGAACGCAAAGGCTGTGGATTTTGAGGTGGATGCCTTTCTTTCCAAGCCGGTCACTGCGTCTTCCCTATTAAATGTGATCATGAAAACAAGATTTGCCGGCAGGCCCAAGACCGCAGGACCAGGACAGAGTCTGACTGCTGATGAATCTCTAAGGGGGCTGAAAATTCTTCTGGTGGAAGACAATGAAATCAATCAGCAGGTGACCAGGGAAATCCTTGAAAGGACAGGAGTTGATGTTCACGTGGCCGGCAACGGTCTTGAGGCTGTCAAGGCTGTTGATGAACAGCAGTATGATCTGGTGCTTATGGATATTCAGATGCCGGTTATGGATGGTTTTAAGGCTGCTGAGGTCATCAGGCAGACCCATCCAGCGCTGCCCATAGTGGCCATGACCGCTGCAGCCATGGCTGAAGACAGAGAAAAATGTCTGGCTGCAGGCATGAATGATCATCTGGCCAAACCTATTGACAAGCTGCTTCTATTCAAAACCATCAAAAGATGGGCATATTCATCTGGAAGCGAGCAGAGCATGGATATGCCGGAAAAGGATCAGTCCGGACAGAGTTCTTTTTTGCATCTGCCGGGTATTGATGTTCAGAAAGGCCTTGCCCGTTTGAACGGCAATAAAAAACTGCTTTTGAAACTTATCCGGCAGATGATTCGCGACTTTGAGGATGCGCCTGACAAATTGGCTGAATTGCTGAAAAGTGCTGATATGCAGCAGGCTGAATTTCTGATTCATACCCTGAAGGGGGTAGCCGGCAACGTATCGGCCTTGAAACTGCAGCAGATCTGCTCCGGGCTTTTGGATGGCATGCGGGGGCGGGTCCCCATTACCCAGAGCCAGCTTGCTGATTTCAGGCGAGCCATGGAGGAGATCAAAGACGGGGTTCTGCCAGTAGAAGCAGAGGGCCAGGAGGTGGTTTATGGGGGCGATGCTGAATTTCATGGTGATACAGAAAAAATCCAGGCTGTAATGTCCAGGCTGGAGCTGCTTCTTGCCAAGAACAGCCTTGATGCTTCCAAAGAATTGAGCCTTCTAGAAAAGGCTTTCAGTTCCGGAGCACTGGCCGCCCATGTTCAGGACCTTTCTGAAAAAATTTCTGATTTTGACTTTAGAGGGGCTGAAGATGTTCTGGTTGAAATGCGCAAAATCATTCAAACCAGAAAAAGCCGGGCTGGAAAATGAAAACAGCAGATGGAAAACGCTTTAAAGTGCTTCTTGTGGGTGACAATATTCTGAACCTGAATATCCCGGGAAGGATCCTTGAGCGGGATTATCATGTGCTGGTGGGCAGAAGCGGACAGGAGTCCCTGGGGCTTGTCCGCAGCAGCGGGCCTTCCGGATATATTTCTTCAGGACATCCAGGGCCTGTTGGAAGGCCGTTTTGAAACCAGAGTTCTGAAACTGGCTGGAAAAGTTTCTCCCTGGTCTGGATCAAGGAAGGCAGGGCCAAGCAAACGCTTTTTTGGCTGTAATCTTCAGTGTGATCATCAATCGTATTATGGTTTGTCAGGTGCCATGCAAACGCTTTTTTGGCTGTAGTCCCTGAGTCACATATTGAAAGGGCTGACAATCATCATCCCTGCAGTCCAGAAAAGGAAGGGCTGCTGATGCCGGATCATGCCTTTGTTCTGATCTCTGGTCCATACTGCTCAGGCCGGGTGATCCATGGGTTGAACCTGCAGGCAGATCATGCTCAGTTCAGCTGCCTTCTGAGTTCATCCCAGATGTCCCTGGAACGGGATTCATCACCCATAAATCCTACTCTGATGGTTACCCGGGTGGAATTGGTGGCCAGAAATCTGGTGTGGATCCAGACATGGGTCCCGTCAGGGTATTCAGATTCTATGCTGGTGGAATTCACCTTTTTTTCCTCCTTATTCAAGGGCAGGTCCATGTCCTTTATGGCCCTGACTGCCGCATCATGCACAGCGTGCATTTCCCGGCTGACATTTTCCTGAAGCCGCCCCTTTAAATACAGGGCAGTGCCGCCCCCGGCAGCTCCGCCCAGGGCGAACCAGCATCCGGAAAGTCCAAAGCACAGACAGACAACAGCTAAAGCGCATATTTTCTGCCTCAGGGCGTTCATTTCATACTCCTGTGATTTAGCATATTTCCAGGGATCAGACAGAATTGAGTTTGCGAAAAATTTTGATTATGTTTAAGGCAAATTTACAGGGATTGCAAGAAATCAGTCAGGGGATAAGGGAGGTGGTCCCGGAAACAGCCAGGCCATGAAACCTGCAGACTTTGGGCAAAAACACGGACAAACAAGCCCCTGATGTCTTGTAACCTGGTGATGAACCATTGCGTTAGTGAGGAGATTATGCTGAAAAGGACGACCAGAATCGCTGCCTCTTTATATTTGGTGCTGATTTTTGCCGTTGTTTCCCTCTTTACCATAATCTTTTACCGCAATGATCGGCAAAGAATGGAAAGGATAAGCCGGAATACGGCCATGTTCAGTCCTGTTCTTCTCTGGATTATGGGCTTGAAATACAGGGTGGTGGAACACGGGACAAAACTTGCTTCCCAGGACCGTCCACTTATTGTGGCCAATCATGTGTCATATCTGGATGTATTTATTCTGGCCGCTCTCCGGCCAACTCTGTTCATATCCTCGGTGGAGCTTTCCAGAACCCCTTTTCTGGGAAGCATGTCCAGGCTTGGGGGTACAGTATTTGTGGAGAGAAGGAAAAATACAGGGCTGCGCACAGAGATTCAGAAAGTAGCCTCCATCCTTGATGACGGATTTGCTGTAGCCCTTTTCCCGGAAGCCCGTACATCTGATGGTTCAGCCATGCTCCCGTTCAAGGGCGCTCTGTTTGAAGCTGCAGTTAAAGCAAAGGCCAGGGTGATACCGGTGTGCATCAGATATGAAAGCCTGGACGGAAAGCCCTTGACCGCTGAAAACCGGGACAGAATAGTATATTATGGAGGGGTAAGGTTTTTTCCTCATATTCTGAGGCTGTTCAGACATCATGAGATTCAGGCCCGGGTGGATGTCTTTGAATCCCTTGGTGGAGATAAATCCCGAAAAGATCTGGCCAGGGAAAGTTACGGGATCATCAACAAATGCTTTACAGGCCAAATGGAAGAGTGCAGGGCTGGCGCCCGGAGATAAGCCTTAAGGGACCCACATGTCATCGTCCTCGGCTCCTTCATGGGAGTATTTGTTTTTTTCCCGGCTGCCTAAGATTTCCAGGCTTGCCTGGATCTGGCTGATGGCTTTGAGAATTTTTTCTCTTATCTGTTCATCAGATGATGCCCCAGCCTTAAGGCAGTCGTAAAGGTTCTGCTCTGCTTTTTTCAGGTATTCTCTTTTGTCTTGCATGTCTGTCCTCAAGGTGGCAGGCGGCTGTGCTCTTTTTTTTTTGGGTTGCGGCAGCTGCCCGGGTTATACGGTTTAAAATTTCAGTCAGGATTATTTTTCCTTCTGTCTGGACAGATAAACCCGGGGAGCTGAAAAAGCAATTTGTTTCAGAGGTGCTGGTTTGGATTTTTCTGCTGCCAGGGAAACAGCACCTTGTTGTTCCTGTATCTGCCTGGACCGGCAGGAGAGAATCCGCGTGTAACCATTCAGGGGATGCGGAAACCGGTATGGGGACTGTCCCCCTGCTTTGTACTAACTGAATTGGTACACTGATTTCTTGCGATGGCAAAGTTTTTATTGCTGCATTAAGTGGCTTGCGGGGACAGTCCCCATACCGGACCCCAAGCAATCGCCATTTAGATCCTCTGAATGGTTATATCCGCGTCAGGGAACCTGTTTCATCTGTTTTATTAACTGCTCAAATAAATTTGTTTGTAACAGTTTAGCCATTTGCATGAGGCACGGCTTGCTGCCCGGAGGCGGCGCCCGGGAGGGGGCTGGCTCTCCCAGAGCTTGGTTTTCCAAGTCTGTGTATACATCAACCAGAAAACAAGCGCTGGGGTGCCTGTCCCTTTGCTTTCCTTAAAAAGGGCTAAACTGTTACCTTGAATATAATAATATGAACTTCATGACCATCTATATTGTCGGCTTTCTGCTGGGAATAGTGACTGCTTCTGAGTTTATTGTATTTGTCATGCTGGAGCCCATTGTTCATTCTCTGTTTTCTGCATTCATGGCCAGCCTGGCCATTAGTGCCGGCGGCACGCTGGGATCGGTATTAATCTACCTGGCAGTCAGAATGGTGGGCAGGGAGCGATCCATTTACCTGCTCAAAACCCATGGCTCAAAGATATTTCTCAGGCATGCGGACCTGGAAACAGTTGACGAGTATTTTCAGAAGTGGGGTGGGTATATTATTTTCCTGGGCAGATGGCTGCCAGCCCTCAGGACTCTGGTATCCATCCCGGCCGGTATCTCTTCCATGCGCTGGGAAAAATTCACGCTGCTCACTTTTCTGGGGCTTCTCAGCTGGAACAGCATCCTGTGTTTTCTGATTTTCGGGTTCAGTGCCTATATCAGATACCTGGAGATGGGCCTGGAGTGGTATACCTGGCTGACCCTGGCTCTGCTTGTCCTTTTTGCCCTGTATCTGTTTTCCAGACGCATATCCGAAAAGTTGGGGCTTAGAGGAGCAGGTGGGGACCATAAACGCAGCTGATCAGGGACCAGTTTTCTCAGCTCATCCTGTGCGGGCCGTTCCTGGTTTAAAAAACAACCAGGCCTTGCATGATAAATGGGTAATGGGGCCCTGGATGATTAACCGGTCAGCTTGGAGGGGGAAACAGCCAGGACAAATTCAGGGCTAAAAATTAAAGACCATGGTGCTTTCCAGGGGCACAAACCAGGATACCAGGCTGAAGTCCTGCGCCACCTGCCCATTGGGGCGGGCCTTCTGCAGAGTCTTGATTTTATCAGCCTGGCTCTAAAGTTTATCCTTGATTTCTTTTTCGGCAACAATCTGGTGGACCTAAAAAAATACTTGCCATCTGGATTATTTTGATTATAAATACAGTCTGACCCATCAGCCTTTTACAACAGGGGGCGAAATGGCTTCGACAGGGATGATTGAGGCCAGGGTTGCAGGCCAAGTGGTTGCGGGGGCGTCGTTTAAGACGCGGACAAACATTAGTGGACAAGAACTACGATGACGCGCGGGCGCCTTAGACGGCCACGTTGCGCCGGGGCCAGGCCTGATAAGCCCGCGGGAAGCGACGACACCCCCTCAGGCTGCTGGTTTATGGCCCGGTCTTAAGACCATGACCGTTAAGACAAATTAAGGCTGGCTTCGGGGATGCCTGTCCGGCGGATGACCTTGAAGCGAGAATCAATTGCCGGACTAAGCCTGTAGAAGCCTTGTGCCGAACATTTCTGGACCCGGGTTCAACTCCCGGCGCCTCCACCACTTGATAATTCAAATTAATCCAACTTTACTAAAACTCCCGCCAGACAACACTTTTCTGGTTCATCCGGTTAAAGAGTACTTTGAGTCATGAAGGCCAAGCATCCTCAGTCTGAAAGATTCCATGGGGTGGATTACCGATTTGTAAATGATACAGACTCAGGTTTGCTTTGCACAAAAAAAGGTTTAGCCACCCAGAGGACAGTTCCCATGCCGGTCTGCCAGCTTCAACATTGAGGACCCCCTGAACGGTTACGTTTTCATTGTTTGTAACAGGTTAGCCATTTGCATGAGGCACGGCTTCCTGCCCGGAGGCGGCGCCCGGAGGGGGACTGGCTCTCCCAGAGCTTTTTTTTCAGGTCTTTGTTTACATCAACCAAAAAACAGGCACTGGGGTGCCTGTCCCCTGCTTTTCTTCTTTCTTCCAGACCAGCAGACCAAAAACCGAAGCGCCGGCCACGACTGACAAAAGTAATTGCAGGTCAATTTTCATATTACTCCAAAAGTGTAAAATA
>CAZHCY010000036.1:0-7270 GCA_964531185.1 uncultured Desulfovibrionales bacterium
TCGACAAAAACCTTCTGGAAGCGGCCAGAAGCATGGGCTGCAATGAATGGCAGGCCTTCAGGGAGGTTACCCTGCCCTTGAGTCTGCCTGGAGTAAGCGCCGGGTGTCTGCTGGTTTTCGTGCTCACCGCCGGAACTTATCTGCCGCCCATGATCCTGGGCGGCCCGGGCAATGAAATGATAGCCAACCTGATTTTCAAAAGGGTCATCGGCACCCTGGACTGGCCTTTTGGTTCAGCCATCAGCGTCATCCTTCTGCTTCTGCTGGGTTGTATTGTCTGGACTTACAACCGTTATCTGGGCATTAATCAACTTTTCAACGCTTTCAAGGGTAGTTAAGCCATGTTTGCCATCTCAGGCTGGTCTCTTATCCGACTGTTTACCATTCTGGTCTATATTTTCATGTTTCTGCCCATAGCCGTGGTAATTATCTTGTCTTTTGACACCCAGCAGTTCGCCAATTTTCCCATGCAGGGCTTCACCCTGAACTGGTATGTTCAGCTGGCCCAGAACACTTCCATCATCAATGCCTTTAAAAGCTCCATTATGCTGGGTTCCCTGGCTGCACTGATTTCCACCTCCATTGCCATTCCGGCAGCCATGGCTTTTGTCCGCTATTCCTTCCGGGCCAAAAACTCCCTGAACACCCTGCTTCTGGCCCCCATCATGGTCCCGGAGGTTGTCCTGGGTGTGGCGCTCCTGCTCTTCATGCGCTGGATGGAACAGCCCAAGAGCTTTGCCATGCTTCTGCTGGGCCATGTCATGCTCACCCTGCCCTATGTCCTGCTCATTGTGCAGGCCAGGATGGTCAGCATCAACAATGTTTACGAAGAGGCAGCCAAATCTCTGGGAGCCAATGCCTGGCAGACCTTCAGGGAAGTGACCCTGCCCCTGCTTCTGCCGGCTATCCTGGCTGGAATACTCTTTGCCTTCACCATATCCTTTGACAATATCACGGCCACGCTTTTCTGGGCCACTGCCGAACATCAGACAGTGCCGGTAAGAATTTTCGGCATGCTTAGAAACTCCATCAGTCCTGAAATCAACGCCCTGGGAACTGTAATGATTTTTTTCACCATCATGACCCCTTTGCTGGCGGCATCAATCATCCGTTACTTTTCCAGAAAGAGCGCCTGAACATGATGGCTGATTTATATATATTGCAAGCCCCTGGAGACCAGGGAGCACAAACTGCTCCAGCACCTGACCGGCTAGAGCAGAACCAGGGCTTAAAACATAAGACAGCAGCTGCGTGCTTAAAGGCTGCTTGATTTTTTTCATCCCCAAACCCTAATCATTCAGGAGGCAATTATGAAAGAAAGACTGGAGGCTGTTCAACACCAGTATCAGAAAGGAAACATTTCCCGCCGGGATTTTGTAAAATATCTGGGCATTGCCGGAGTAGCCGCCGGTCTGGTGGGAGGACCGGCCAGCATGGTTCGCAGGGCCATGGCCGCTGACAGCATCAGGTTCGACGGATGGGGGGGCACCACTTCCAAGGCATTCAGAGAATATGCCTTTGAACCTTTTACCAAAGCCACAGGCATAAAAGTTACTGAAGGCGAATTCGGGGACATGGACTCCTATCTGACCAGAGTTATTGCTTCTTTTCCTCCAGGCGGGGAGTTCAACCTTGCCCATTTGAGCGGAGTTTTCGACTATGCCCGCTATGTGGGTCTGGAATTCAACACTGCCCTGGATGAAAGCAAAATTAAAAACCTCAAACTGGTGATGAAGGCCATGATCGAGCCTTACCGCAAAATCACCCCCAATGCCCTGTCTGCAGTGCCCTATAACCTGGGTCAGACCGGCATTGCCTACAACACCAGATTCATTTCCAAGGACAAGGCGGAAAAGCTCGGGGCCGGACTGCTCTGGGACGACTCGGTCAAGGGCAACCTGGGCAGCTGGGGCGACTGGCGGACCAATATCTGGTATGCAGCCCTTTATACCGGCCAGGACCCCAACAATATCCAGGATCTGGATGCAGTCTGGGATGCCCTCAAAGCCCAGGTCCCCATGGTCAAAAAATACTGGGCCTCAGGTGCGGAACTCATGAACCTGCTGGCCGGCGAGGAAATCTATGCCACTGTGGCCTGGTCCGGACGGGTGGCTCATCTTCAGGATCAGGGCGATCCCATTGAATTTCTGGCCCCTGAAGGCTGTTACTCCTGGCAGGAATGCATCTTTGTCATGAAGGGCACAGACATGGATGTGGCTCACCAGCTGCTGGACTTCATGCTTGCCCCGGAAGCTTCCATGGCCGTGGCTGAAGGCCAGATGTATCCGCCCAGCCTTGATCCCACCAAGGTGGAGCTCACAGAAAAAATCAAAAACCTGCCTGCCTTTGATCCCACCGGCCAGCTCAAGGGCTACCTGTTTGCTGATCCTCAGTACTGGAATGAGCGTCAGGTAGAATGGGCTGAAAAATGGGACAGAATTATGGCTACAAGTTAATTCTTTTTCCTCAGTCATTAACAGAACAATCCCCCGGCCCTGGTGCCGGGGGATTCACCTCAGGAGCATTTTTCACAGTGCAAAATCCCCAACCCAAAACAGCAGTCCAGCTCAAGGGAATAGTCAAAAACTTCGGCAGGCTGGAAGCAGTCAAGAAAATTGACCTCAACATTGAACAGGGTTCCCTGGTTACTCTGCTTGGGCCTTCAGGCTGCGGCAAGACCACCATCCTGCGTATGATCGCCGGTCTGGAGCATCCTTCTCTTGGAGAAATCTACATTAACGGCCGTCTGGTTAATGACATTCCCATCCACAAACGCAATCTGGGAATGATCTTCCAGAATTACGCCCTGTTTCCCCATAAAACCATCTTTGACAATGTGGCTTTCGGCCTCAAATACCGCAAAGTGTCCAAAAAAGACATGCAGGACAAGGTCAGAAAAGCCCTGGAAATGGTCAGGCTTCCGGATGTGGGCGACAGGTATCCGGCCCAGCTTTCAGGGGGACAGCAGCAGCGCATTGCCCTGGCCCGGGCCATTGTCATTGAACCTGACGTCCTGCTCATGGATGAACCTCTGTCCGCCCTGGATGAAAATTTGCGGGAGGATATGCGCCGGGAAATCGACAATCTGCAGCGGGTGCTGGGGGTAACCACCATTTTTGTCACCCATGACCAGCGTGAAGCCTTAAGCATGTCCGACAGGATTGTGGTCATGAAGGATGGACTGCTTCAGCAGGAAGGACAGCCCGAAGAAGTCTACAACTACCCGGCCAACCGCTTTGTAGCTGATTTTCTGGGTTCCTCCAACTTTTTCCCGGGCCGGGTTGAAGCCAGGGAAAACGGTTTATACAAGGTCACCCTGAATACCGGACACCGGTTTACTTGCGACCATCCCAGCCAGTGGCAGCAGAGAGACCGGGTGGAAGTGGTCATCAGGGCCCAGAAATTTTACATCTATTCCCTGGAGGAAGCCCCGGAAAGCACCCATGGCAATGCCTTTCAGGGCGTCATCAAGGACCGCAGCTATATGGGCGGAGAAGTCAGCTATTTCATTGAGCTTGAAGGCGGACTTTCCATCCATGCCATAAGCATCGTCAACATAAGAGCCCTGAAAATCGGGGATAAAGTGGTGGTGGATGTGGCTCCCAGACATTGCGGACTTCTGCCTGGTTAATCATATGATCCCGGATTCTATTCACCAGTCTTTCAGCAGTTGTTTTCCAGCAGGCATTACCACCATAGACTCCCATACAGCAGGCGAGTACACCAGACTGATCCTTAACGGCACAGGCCCCATTCCCGGAGAAACTCTGGCCCGCAAGCGGGAATTTTTCATGACCTCCCGGGACAGCATCCGCCGCCTTCTGACCCGTGAACCCCGGGGGAACAGAGACGTGGTTGCTGCAGCAGTTACAGAACCGGTCAGCCCGGAAGCTGATTTCGGGCTCATTTACATGGATGCTCAGAGATATCCCTATCTGTGCGGACATGCCACCATAGGAGCAGTCACCACCCTGGTTCAGCTGGGCATGATAGACAAAAAGCCTGACCCGCAGGGGATGCTGAGCATTGTTGTGGACACCCCGTCCGGACCCATGCCCGTACAGGCCCGTGTGCACGGTTCAACAGTCAGGGAGGTTGCCTTCCTGTCTGTGCCCTGCTTTGTCCAGGATCTGGATGTTCCCCTGGAAATCCCGGATGTGGGGGTGATTAAACTGGACCTGGTCTGTGCCGGCGGTTTTTTTGCCATGGTGGACATGGATCAGCCCGTCCTTCAGGGACGGCTCAAAACCTTTCAGGACATCATTGACCTGGGCATGGAAATCACCGCCCAGGCCTGCCGGAAACTTAAGGTCCATCACCCGGAAAGACCAGAGGTCAGAAGTATTGACGTGACCGAATTTTACAGGCAGAGCAGTAGCTCTGAAGGGAAAGGATACGTGGTTTACGGTCAGAATCATCTGGACCGATCTCCCTGCGGCACCGGAACAGCAGCCAAACTGGCCCTTCTGCATCACAGAGGACTTTTCCCGGAAGGTGCTGAATACACCAACAAAGGCCCCCTGGACACTGAGTTTCAGGCCTTGATCGCTGCAAAATGCTCTGTGGGCAATTGCCCGGCCATTCAGGTGAAAATCTGCGGCAGCGCCCATATTACTGGTCTGCATTGTTTTGTGCTTGATGAGCACGATCCATTTCCCCAGGGCTTTCTACTCTGATCAGCACCTCCTGTCCATGATCCCTTCAATGACAGCACCGGCACGCTTCAGACCGGAGAATATCATCCCCTGTAAAGTTCAAAGCCATGCATCAACCAGATCTGATTCTCGAAAACGCCAATATTCAGACCATGGATCCGGCCTGTGCCTCAGCCTGTTCAGTGGCCCTGGCCGGATCAAGAATCCACTCCCTGTCCTCAGATCCCGGGCACAGAATTCCGGCTCCCCCCGGAACCAGAAGAATTGACCTTGAGGGCAGACTTGTTCTGCCTGGTTTTTTTGATTCCCATTTTCACTACTACCAGTGGGCCATGGGCAGAACCGCCCTGTGTCTGGAAAAGGCTGTTTCCTTCCGGCACTGCATGGAGATGATCCATGACAGCTGTCTTGCGGCCCCAAAAAATAAAGAACTGACCTGGATCCAGGGCCAGGGTTTCAATGAATCAGACTGGCCTGAAAACAGAACCCCCACCAGGCATGACCTGGATCTTGTCTGTCCTGACCTGCCAGTGCTTATCTGGAGATGCGATCTGCACCTGGCTGTGGCCAACACCAAAGCCCTGGAAATCAGCCGCCTTTTTCAGCACAGCCCGGATTATCTCCAGGGCCTTCTTGAAAGAGATGAACATGGCAGCCTGACTGGGGTTCTGCGGGAAGAAGGCATAAACGCGGTCAAAAAACATGCTCCTGAGCCTGATCTGCGCCTGGCACGCACAATAATGGAAAAAGCCCAGTCAGCCCTGCATGCCCTGGGCATCACAGCTGTTCACGATGTGCGCCTGTCAGGCAACCAGTCTGAAGCAGCTCTGACTTTCCGGTCCTGGCAGAGCCTGCGCCAGAAGGACCGGCTCAGGCTGCGCTGCTGGACCAGCATCCCGGGCGAAGACAGACACCTTGCAGAAAGTATGGGCCTGCGGACCGGATTTGGAGATGAATATCTGCGGGTGGGTCATCTCAAGTATTTTATGGACGGGGGGATGGGAGCCAGGACCGCCTGGATGCTGGATCCCTATGCTGACACCAGAACCACAGGCCTGTGCCTGATTCCCCGGGAGGAAATGCTGGAGGAAGTGATCAAGGCTGATCAGGCCGGGCTGGCGGTCATGGTACATGCCATAGGCGACAGGGCTGCCCGTGAACTGGTCTCCGTGTTTGAACAGTCCCGGACATACAGACTGCCCGGATCAGTGCCCCCGGCCATGAGTCACAGGCTGGAGCACATCCAGGTCATCAGACCCCGGGACCTTCAGCAGCTGTCCAGACTGGGCATGCCTGCTTCTGTTCAACCGGCCAACATGCTTCTGGACATAAATATGATTGACCGGTGTGCCGGACAGGCCGGGCGTTATGCCTATAACTTCAGATCCATGCTGGATGCCGGACTGCCTGTCATGTTCAGCTCAGACTGCCCGGTCTGCGACCCAAACCCCCTGACCGGCATCCAGGCAGCTGTAACCAGGACCAGAAACAACGGCACGCCCCGGGGTGGATGGAATCCAGACCAGCGGGTTTCTCTGATCCAGGCCCTGGCTGCCTACACTTCCACCCCGGCCAGGGTATACAGGGTCTGGTCAGAGCTGGGCAGCATCACACCCGGCAAACTGGCTGACCTGATTGTTTTCCGGGACAGCCCCTTTGAGGCTGACCCATTGTTCATTCATGCCTGCCGGGTGGACATGACCATTTTTAACGGAAAAATCGTTTATGAACTGACCTGATTCAAACCGGGATTTTTCATCTTGTACCATGTTCTGTTCCGGGTTAGATCAAAATTTTCGGGTCAGGAACCGCTAATGCTTTCAGATCATCAACCAACTCAGGGAGGCTTGGAATGACCCTTACAAACCAGGATCTTCTGGAAAAAAGAAAAAAATTCGTACCCAAAGGAGTTTTCAACGTAACCCCCTTTTTTGCAGACCAGGCCAAAGGCAGCACCATCACAGATGTGGAAGGAAATGAATACATTGATTTTGCAGGCGGCATTGGCGTGGTCAATGTCGGCCATTGTCATCCAGGAGTGGTTCAGGCTGTTCAAAAACAGGCTGCCCGGTTCACCCATACCTGTTTTCACGTGGTTATGTATGACAAGTATGTGCACCTGGCAGAAAAACTGACCCGTCTGACCCCGGGCGACTTTCCCAAAATGGCGGCCCTGTTCAGCAGCGGGGCTGAAGCCGTGGAAAATGCAGTCAAGGTTTCCAGGCACTACAGCGGCAGGAATGCTGTGCTGGCTTTTGACTGCGGTTTTCATGGCCGGACCCTGCTGGCCATGACCCTGACCGGCAAGGTCAAACCCTATAAATACGGTTTTGGCCCCTTTGCTCCGGAAATCTACCATATGCCTTATGCCTACTGCTATCGCTGCCCGCTGAATCTTGAATATCCAGCCTGTGATCTGGCCTGTGCCCGGAAAATCGAGGAAAATTTCATCAAAAGCGCTGCAGGCGATGAGATCGCCTGTCTCATAGTTGAGCCGGTGACCGGAGAAGGCGGCTTTATCGTTCCTCCTGCAGAATATTTTTCCGTGATCAGGGAAATCTGCAGCCGTCATGGCATTATTCTCATTGCGGACGAAATTCAGACCGGCTTCGGCC
>CAZHCY010000036.1:7280-12612 GCA_964531185.1 uncultured Desulfovibrionales bacterium
AAATGTTTGCCATGGAACATTACCAGACAGAGCCGGATCTGGTCACAGCAGCCAAAAGTATGGGCGGAGGTCTGCCCATCTCTGCCCTCATAGGCCGCTCGGAAATCCTCGATCACCCACAGGTGGGAGGTATGGGCGGCACCTACGGCGGCAATCCTCTGGCCTGTGCAGCCTCATTGGCTGTTATTGAGGCCTTTGAACAGGAAAATATCCTGGGCAAAGCTGAAGCTATGGGAGCAGCCATGCGCCAGGGCCTGGATGAGCTGGCCGGCCGGTTTGCCTGCATTGGCCAGGTCCGCGGCCTGGGTCCCATGCTGGCCATGGAGATGGTTAAAGACAGAAAGAGCAAGGAACCTGATCCGGAACTGACCGGAACAATAATCGCCAAAGCCAGGGAAAAGGGACTGATCATCATGGGCTGCGGCAATTTCGGGAATGTCATCAGGATACTGGCCCCTCTGACCACTTCTGCAGATACCCTGGATCTGGCCCTGGGCATTCTGACCGCAGCCTTTGAAGAAGCCGGAGCCGGCTGATGTCAGTATTTTACAGGCGTATTCTGTTTGTTGACCTGGATCAGCCTGCTTACCGGATCATGCATCCCCAGGACCTGGAGCTGGACTTTTACCTGGGGGGCAAGGACCTGGCCGGAAGGCTGCTGCTGAAACTCAATCCCCCGGGAGCTGATCCTCTGGGGCCGGACAACCATCTCATCCTGGCTGCCGGGCCTGCGGCCGGCAATCTGGTCTGGGGCGGGAGCAGGTATGGTGTCTTTACCAGATCCCCCCTGACCGGAGGCTATCTGGAATCCTACTCCGGAGGCAGAGTTCCCCAAGCCCTGGATGCGGCTGGTTATGACGCAGTTGTGATCAGGGGAGTATCCCGGGACCCCGTGGTTCTGTCCATAACTCCCCAGGGGTGCCGATTCCTGGACGGAGCCGGTCTTTGGGGCAAGGACTCCTTTGCTGCAGAAGATCAGGCCCGGTCCATGGCCACGGAAAAAAAACATTCCCGCAGCGGAGCCCTGGCCATTGGCCCGGCTGGTGAGCAGCTGATCCCCTTTGCTCTCATTGCCAACGACTACTGGCGCTGTGCCGGAAGGGGCGGAGCAGGCGCGGTCATGGGCTCCAAAAAAATCAAAGCCATGGTTTTTCAGGGTGACTGCAAAAGACAGCCGGCCCGGCCGGAGGATCTCAAGGCCTTTTCCAGCCGGTTCATGAAACAGGGCCGCAACAGCCCTGGAGTCAAAGCCTATAAAAACTTCGGCACCACCCAGATGGTGGCCCTGATGAACAATGCCGGCGCTTTCCCGGCCCAGTACTGGAATCTGGGCACCTGTGACCACTGGCAGGACATCAGCGGCGATTATTTGCATTCCAACCACCATGTCACTCCTGAGGCCTGTGCCAGATGTTTCATGGCCTGCGGCCGGAAAACCGTCATCAAAAGCGGCAGACATAAGGGCTTAAGGCTTGGCGGGCCTGAATACGAGACCATTTATGCCTTTGGCGGCCTGTGCATGATCAGCGACATCTCCGAAATTGTCCATTTAAATGACCTCTGCGACCGCCTGGGCCTGGATACCATTTCCGCGGGCAATCTCTGCGCCCTGGCCATGGAGGCGGGCAGACTGGGCAGGCTGGACAATGCTCCCCGGTACGGCGATTACAGGGCTGTGGAAAAGATCCTTCAGGACATGGTCAAGGGCGCTGGTCTGGGGAAAATCCTGGCCACAGGGATTGTACCCGCTGCCAGAAAGCTGGGTCTTGAAGACCTGGCTGTGGAAGTCAAGGGCATGGAACCGCCTGGATACGATCCCCGGGTACTCAAGGGCATGGGGCTGTCCTATGCCGTATCCGACCGCGGAGCCTGCCATCTGCGGACCACTTTCTACAAGCCCGAACTGGCCGGAATGATTGACCGGGACGCCATTAAAGACAAGGCCGCCATGGTCATTGACTTTGAAAACAGGCTGACCATTTTTGACAGTCTTATTCTTTGCCGCTTTTACAGAGATATGTATACCTGGGAAGCCCTGGAAGAACTTGTCCACTGCCTCCTGGGCACCGGAATGGACCGGGAAGAACTGAGCAGTCTGGCCGCCGGGATCACGGACCGGGCCAGGCAGTTCAACATCGCCCATGGTCTGGGGCCCAAGTCGGACAGGCTTAGTTCCAGACTCTTAAAACAGGCCCTGCCTGACGGCAGCTCCATCACCCATGAACAGATGCAGATCATGCTTGAGGACTATTACAGAATCAAGGGCTGGGACCGGGAGCCTGAACCAGGATAAGCAAAGTCCTGCCGTGGGCATTGTATTGTCAGCCTGTCAGGCATCCTGACAGAACCGTTATTAAACCCTGAACCTCCGGGAAAAGCTCATGTTTGAACAGCCGAAAACATCGTATCTTTATTATCAGACCGCCATGACCAGGTCCTTTGTGGACAGCGCCCAGGGCATCTATATCTGGGACAAGTCAGGCAAGCAGTACCTTGATGCCAGTTCCGGAGCAGTCATCTGCAACCTGGGACACGGGGACAAGAGAATACTTGAAGCCATCAACACACAGGCTGAAAGCACCTTTTTCACTTACCGGACCCAGTTTGAAAATGAACCGGCTCATAAACTGGCCGAACTGCTGGTAACCTCATCCTCCAATCCTTACCTGAACAAGGTCTTTTACGTGTCTGGGGGGTCTGAAGCTGTGGAATCAGCCATGAAACTGGCCAGGCAGTATTTTTACGCCCGCAAGGAAGGCAGGCACATGTTTATCTCCAGATCACCCGGATATCATGGAGCCACCATGGGGGCCCTGTCAGTCACCTCCTATGCCCCCCTGGAAAATCCGTTCAGACCCATGATGAGACCTCAACCCAGGATTCCGGCTCCTTACTGCTACCGCTGCGCATACCATCTGAAATATCCCCGCTGTGAAATGGCCTGCGCCTGGGCTCTGGAAAAATGCATTCTCGACCATGGACCGCAGAATATCATCGCTTTTATCTGCGAACCCATCACCGGGGCCAGTGCAGGAGCACTGGTGCCTCCTGATGAATACTACCCCATTATCAGAGACATCTGCAGCAGATATGAAATACTTCTTATTCTGGATGAAGTCATGACCGGGTTCGGCAGGACAGGAAAGCTGTTCGCCTATGAACACTGGGATCTGCAGGCCGATATCATTGCCCTGTCCAAGGGTATGGCTTCGGGTTATTTTCCCCTGGGAGCCACCATTGCCAGGGAGGAAATTGTGGAGACAGTGATGAAGACAGGAGGTTTCCCCCATGGTCATACCCATGCCGGTTCACCCATGGCCTGTGCCGTGGGACACAAAGTGCTTCAGATCATGCTAAAGGACAGGCTGCCTGAAAACGCCATGAAAATGGGAAAGATCCTGGGCAGAGGACTCAAAGAGCTGGCTGCCAGATACCCGTTCATAGGCGATGTCCGGGGCATTGGTCTGTTATGGGCCATTGAACTGGTGGCTGACACCAAAAGCCGGGAAACCTTTGAACCCAGGCTTGAAGTGGCTCAGCTTCTTACGGATGTGGCCTACGAACTGGGGCTGATCATTTATCCCAGGCGCTGCGTGAACGGCAGACAGGGCGATCACCTGCTCATAGCTCCTCCTTTGATCATTGACAAAGACCAGATCCAGGAACTGCTGGGGCTGCTGGACGAAACCCTGAACCGGGCCTATGCCAGGATCACCTACAAGGCTTAGCAACCATGAACAAACTAACTACCCTGGATCAGGCCGTGGGCAGAATCAAAAACGGTCAGACCATCATGGTGGGAGGTTTCGGAAGCCCGGGCACCCCCATGACCATGCTGGACAGCCTGCTGGAAAGGGGATTGTCAGACCTGACCATCATCAAAAACGAGGTCAATGAACCAGGCATTGGGATTTCCAAGCTGGTGGAGGCAGGTCTGGTCAAGAAGCTGATCATTTCCCATCTGGGCCTGAATACCACGGTCATTGAAATGATGAACAGAAAAGAAGTGGAAATTGAATTTCATCCCCAGGGCATCCTGGCTGAAAAAATCCGGGCCGGCGGAGCCGGTCTTCCCGGAATCATCTCAGATATCGGGGTGGATACCATTATTGCCCGCCAAAGACAGGTGGTGGAATTCATGGGCCGGCAGGTCATCCTGGAGCCGTCCCTGCGCGCGGACGCAGCCCTTGTCCACTGCGCCCGGGCCGACACTCTGGGCAATCTCTGTTATACCAGAACCGCCTTTAACTTCAATCCCCTCATGGCCCAGGCTGCGGATCTGGTCCTGGCTGAAACCTTTGAAATTGCTGATCCAGGCGGTCTTGATCCGGATCATATCCATACACCGGCAGTGTTTGTGGATCATGTGGTGTCTGTGCCCTTTTCTGAAAATCTTTACGGAGTGCTTCCCCATCATGTCCTTGAAACATAAAATAGCAGCCAGAGCAGCTGCAGAAGTTAATCATGGCCAGACCATCAACCTGGGCATTGGTCTGCCCACACTGATTCCCCTTTATCTGAACCCGGAAATTCAAGTTTTTATCCACTCGGAAAACGGAGTTCTGGGAGCCGGCCGGGCCGCTTCCCGCCAGGAGGCTCACCCCATGCTCATTGATGCCGGAGGAGGGTATATAACAGTCAGGCCTGGCGCCAGTTTTTTTGACAGTGCAGTCTCTTTTTCCATCGTCAGGGGAGGCAGGCTGGATATCGCTTTTCTGGGGGCCCTGGAAGTTGCAGAAAACGGAGACCTGGCCAACTGGATAATACCCGGCAAATTTGCCCCCGGCATTGGAGGAGGCATGGAGCTGGCCCAAAAAGCCAGGAAACTGATTGTGGTCACCTCCCATACCACCAGAAAAGGGGATCCCAAAATCATTCCCAGCTGTACCTTGCCTTTGACTGCTGCCGGATGCGTGGATATGATTATTACTGAACTGGCTGTGTTTCAAGTCAGCCCCAAAGGGCTTATCCTCAGGGAAACAGCTGCTGGATCAGGTCTGGAAGAAGTCAGAGCCAGGACCGGGGCTGATTTCATGGTCCCGGAGCAGGGGCCGGGTATTTTCTGAAGGAGCTTGCATAAGAATCAGCAGCAATCATTCCAAGAGCACTGAATCCTGATGGCCGGGTATAGCTCTGGTTGCTGGACAGCCGGCCCTTTTGCCGTCTGCAGAGGCAGAACCGTTACCCGGAGAGTTTTCTGCCGGCATTTTTTTCTTGATGAAAAAAAAATAATCAGTATAAGATATCTTGAGAGCATCTTCCCATAATGCCTGACAGATGCTTGAGCAGACAGTTTGCTTCAGGGGGACATTATCATGCAGAACGAACCAAC